>NZ_JBEOVN010000017.1:0-68200 GCF_040295565.1 Streptomyces sp. NPDC002785
CGGGTACGTGGATTCCTGGCGCGGGTACGTGGATTCCTGGCGCGGGTACGTGGATGTGCAGCCGGGGTGCGCACGGCCGCGGTGCGCACCCCGGCTCCACGGAGCGGCGGTCCGGGAAGACGCCGCTGGTCTCTACTTCAGCCCCTCCGGCCTCTTCAGCCCCGCCGGCCACTTCAGCCCCTCCGGCAATTGAGGAGCGGGCGTCCGGGGGCGGAGCCCCCCGCCTCTTCAGCCCCTCCGGCAATTGAGGAGCGGGCGTCCGGGGGCGGAGCCCCCGGTTACGGGAAGGGGCGGGCAGGGGAACAGGCCCGCCGCAGGCGCCGCGCCCCCGCACCGCAACCGCACCACACCGCAACCGGCACCGCCCACCCCGCACCGCGCCTACGCGCGGCCCGCCCCCCGGAACCGCGAGGTCCGGTGCACCGGGTCCGTGTCGATCTCCGGGATCACGTGCTCACCGATCAGCCTGATCGAGTTCAGCGTGTCCTCACGGCTCATCCCGATCGGCAGCCCGAAGCTCAGCTGGTCCGCCCCCGCCTGCTCCCACCGCTTGCACTGCCGCAGCACCTCGTCCGGATCACCGCAGATCATCAGCTCCTCGGCGATCAGGAGCTCGATGATCTCCTCGGAGTACTCCGGCAGCAGCTCGGGCCACTCCGGGATGCCCTCGGGCCGTGGGAACGTGTCGTGGTAGCGGAACAGCAGCGACTGCAGATAGTTCAGCCCGCCGCCCACGGCGATCTCGACGGCCTTGGCGTGTGTCTCGGCGCAGATGGCCGTGGAGGTGACCATGACGTTGTCGTTGACGAAGTCCCCGACGGGTTCGGCCTCCTTGACGGCCGTCTTGTAGGACTCGACGACCCACTCCATGTCGGAGACCTTCTGCACGCTGAAGCCCAGCACGCCGAGCCCCTTCCTGCCCGCCATCGCGTACGAGGACGGCGACCCGGCCGCGTACCACATCGCCGGGTGCGACTTCCCGTACGGCTTGGGCAGGATCTTGCGCGGCGGCAGCGACCAGTGCTTGCCCTGGAAGCCTGCGTACTCGTCCTGGAGCCACATCTTGGGGAACTCGGCGATGGTCTCTTCCCAGAGTTCCTTGGTGTGGTTCATGTCGGTGATGCCCGGCATGAAGCCCAGGATCTCGTGGCTGCCGGCCCCGCGCCCGGAGCCGAACTCGAACCGGCCCTCCGACAGATGGTCGAGCATGGCGACCTTCTCGGCCACCTTCACCGGGTGGTTGACGGGGGCGAGCGGGTTGAAGATGCCGGATCCGAGGTGGATGCGGTCGGTGGCGTGTGCGAGGTAGCCCAGATACACATCGTTGGCCGAGAGATGCGAGTACTCCTCCAGGAAGTGGTGCTCGGAGGCCCAGGCGTACTTGAAGCCGGACTTGTCCGCCTGGATGACGTACTCGGTCTCCTCGATCAGTGCCTTGTGCTCTGCCCCGGGGTCGGTCTTGGCCCGCGCGGCGGGCACGTACCCCTGTACAAAGAGCCCGAATTCCAAGGGGGTTCACCGTCCTCATTCATTTCTGACAGACCGTCAGATTGCGATGCGTCCGACTGTTCCACCGGCACCCGCGCCCGTCAACACCTGACGCATCGTCAGACACCTCAGAACAGACTGACACCCGCCAGCCATCCCCCGTCGATGACGAACGGCTGCCCGGTGATGTACGAGGAGTCGTCCGAGGTCAGGAAGAGCGCCAGCGCCGCCACCTCCTCCGGCCGCCCGATCCGCCCCAGCGGTACGAGCTTCCTGTACAGCTCGGCCACCGCCGCCCTGGACTCCTCCGGGTCCGCGGTCGGATCCAGCGCCGCCGGGTTGGTCATCGCGGTGTCCACGGCCCCGGGGCAGACGGCATTGACCCGTATCCCCTTCGCGGCCAGCTCCACCGCCGCCACCTTGGTCAGCCCGAGCACCGCATGCTTGGTGGCGGCGTACGCGCCCACGAACGCCATGCCCGTGAGCCCTGTGTACGAGGCGGTGTTCACGATGGTCCCGCCGCCCGCGGCCTCGATCTCGGGCGCGACGTTCTTGATCCCGAGGAACGCGCCCACCTGGTTGACCTGCACCACCTGCTGGAACTCCTCCAGCGGCGTGGTCACCAGCTCGTTGAACCGGAGAATCCCCGCGTTGTTGACCAGCCCGTCGATCCTTCCGAAGGCGTCCTTCGCGGCAGCGACGGCGGCCTGCCACTCCCCCTCCCTGCTCACATCCAGATGGACGAACCGGGCGACGTCCTCCCCCAGCTCCTCCCTCAGCTCCTTGGCCAGCGCCTCGCCCTGCTCGTCGAGCACATCGGCGATCACCACCCGCGCGCCCTCCGCGACGAAGAGCCGCGCCTCCTGCTCGCCCTGTCCGCGCGCCGCACCGCTGATCAGTACGACCCGCCCGTCCAGCTTGCCCATGACCTGACTCCTACCTGTCGAGATGGGGTGCGACCTCGGCGGCGAACGCCGCCATCTGATCGGTCAGTTCGCTACGGCTCCGGCTGCGGAACCGCACCTGGATCTGGTGGACGCCCATGGCCCCGTACTCGCGCAGCGACTCGGCGACGGCCTCCGGCTTTCCGGTGAGGGTGCGCCGCCCGACGGACCACTCCGGCTCACCGATGTACAGCGGTTCGGTGATCGCACCGATGACGATCGGCGCCTCGACGCCCGCCGCCTCGCGCAACTCCTTCAGCCGGGCGATCTGCGCGGGCAGCTTCCCCCGCGGATCGCCCTGCGGCAACCAGCCGTCCCCCCGCACCGCGGCCCGGCGAACGGCGGCGGGCGAGGAACCCCCGACCCAGACCGGCACCCGTTCCTGGGCCGGGCGCGGCAGCTGCCCGAGCCCGGAGAAGGAGAACCGCTCCCCCGCGAACTCCGGGTACTCCTCAGGACCGAGCGCCGCCTTCAGTGCGTCGATGGTCTCGTCGAGGACCCCGCCCCGCCCCTCGAAGTCCGCCCCGAGCGCCTCGAACTCCTCCGGTACGTGCCCCGCCCCGACCCCGAGGACCAGCCGGCCGCCGCAGAGGTGGTCGAGGGTGGCGTACTGCTTGGCTGTGGCCAGCGGATGCCGCAGCCCGACGACGGCGACATGACTCATCAGCCGCACACGTTCGGTGACCCCGGCGAGAAACGCGAGCGTGGCGACCGGGTCGTACCAGACAGTGCTCATGACCCCGGCGAGCCGCCGCGGGATCGCGACATGGTCACAGCTCGCGACATAGGCGAAGCCGGTGCGGTCGGCGGTGCGGGCGATCTCGGCGAGGTCGACGGGGGTGGCGGCGGCCTCCCACCCCTCCGCGTAGAGGGTGCTCTGCGACTGGATCGGGAGCTGCATCCCGTACGACAGCGGCCCGGTGGGGAGTATCGGCACCGAGGTGCCTCCTAGTCTCGACAGCGAATCTGACACATCGTCACATCAAGGGTGCGAGGCCATCGTCATGCCTGACACTCCATCAGACAAGTGAGGCGGCACTCCCCCCTTCGGCAACGAGGACGGCAGCAGCGAGAGCAAGAAGGTCAAGAGCCGACTGCATCTCGACTTCAGGCCTGATGACCAGGACGCCGAGGTGGCTCGTCTGCAGGGCCGCTCGCGCCTTCGACAAGGTGAATCCCGCGATCCGGCCCTTCCTTCCTGGCCGATACGGCCCCTCAGGTCGGCGCCCCGGCATCGTCCACCCGCACCCGCCGGAGCAGGTGGGTCATCAGCAACGGGGGGGTGGTCGCAGTGTTCAGCCCTGGCATTGCCGGCAGAAGTTGCCGGGAGCGGGTGACAGGCGGGACAACGTCCATTTCGACGCGCCCTTTTCACCTGAAGGGTGGATACGCGGGTCGCTGGCCGCTGGGCAGGCTTCCCGCGCTTGGAGCAGCACGGTCAAGCAACGCTCGAACTCGCAAGACAGACAAGGAGCACGCCTTGAAGCGCTTGGGACTTCTGTCCGCCCGCACGGTGATCGCCGCCACCGCTTCGGTCCTGTTGGTGGCCGGCGCCGCGCAGGCCGCACCGGTGAAGTACGCGCGGCACGCGGATGCCGCCGCCGAGTTGAAGAAGGCGGGCATCACCTGGACATCCAGCGGCAACTGCTCCGACTGGAACAAGAAGACGTGTACGTCATTCACCCGGATCAACAAGGCGACCATCGCGGGCACGATCGCCTTCAAGAAGATCAGCGGCTGCAAGGTGATCGTCACCGGCGGCACCGAGGTGGGCCACAGCTCCGGCACATACAGCCATCACAACGGATACAAGACGGACATCTCCACCAAGGTCCCGTGTGTCAACAACTACATCACGCGCAAGTTCGCCAAAGCGGGGAAGCGTAGCGACGGGGCTGCTCTGTACAAGTCCCCCGCCGGCAACATCTACGCGCGGGAAGGCAGCCACTGGGACATCACGCACTACAACAGCAAGGCGTAGCGGACGCTGCCGCTTCCGACGCGGGCTTCCTGCATCGGACAGCGGCACGGCATGTGAAGGAAGCTGCCGCCTCCTGCACATGCGGCCGTCACGCGGGATCCCTTCCCGTCCGCCCCCCGACCGGCGGACGGGAAGGGCCGCAGCCGGGCGTGCCGGTCAGCAGTTCGGAATCACGGTCCCGTTGTTGTCCCGGGCCTCATCGTTGCCCCAGCGGGACAAGTAGTACGCCGAGACATACGCGCCGCGCCCGTTCTTGCCCGCGTACACCGTGTCCAGGTCCGTCTTCAGCCACCAGTGGTTGTAGCTGGAGCCGGAGCCGACCTGGGCGCCCCACGCCTTGCAGTAGACATAGTTCGTGCCGGCCTTGAGAACGCCCTGCGCGTCGCCCGCCCCGGCCGTCGCGTAGCCCGTGGCGTCGGCGAAGGTGTCGACCCAGTACTTGCCGCCACCGCCGCCTCCGCAACCGTTGTCGCTGGTCAGGTACTTGCTGTTGTACGAGCCGGGGTACGGGGCGAGTGACTGGCCGTTGAGCACGATGGTCTGACCGACGCCGTTGTACAGCTGCTCGTAGTGAATGTGGGCGCCGCTGCTGTTGCCGGTCGAGCCGGTGACACCGATCTGCTGGCCCTGGGAGACGGAGGCGCCGTCGGCGACGGAGTACGAGGCGAGGTGGAAGTAGTAGGTCTGCCAGCCGCCGCCGTGGTCGATGGCGATGTAGTTGCCCGCACCGCTGGGCTGGGAGTAGCGGTGGGCTGTCCCGCCGGACGAGGCGAGGACGGGGGTGCCGGCCGTGGCGCCGCCGTCGGTGCGGATGAAGTCGAGGGCCTGTCTCACTTCCGCCGAGTGGTGACTGTAGGTCCAGGTCTGGCCGCAGGGGAACGGCGCCTTGAAGTTCGGGGCTGCGGCGGCGGGGGTCGCGGTCAGCAGTCCCGCGACGAGGGCCACCAGGCCCAGTAGGGCAATGCGTATCGAGCGCATGCGCGGACATCCTCCGAGTCGAATCCGAGTGGAGTACCGGGGTAGGAGGGGACAGCAATCCGGGTTGAACGGACTTAAGGGTGCCGGAAGTTCAGCTGCCCCACTAGCCCCGACAGCCTCCTAAAACCCAAGTCGGCCGCTCCGGAGAAGTGCAGCCGGCGCGCACCGGTGGGTCGCACCGTATGGGAACTCGGGAGGGCCGTGGAACTCAACGGAGACGACATGAAGCTGCCGCAGCAGAAGACCCTTCATCTGCTGCGGCAGCGGCCGCGGGAGCTGTCGAAACCTAAGCGGGTTTCTGTCCAGTCCCCTTGGAACTAGTCACCTCACAGAGCGCTGGTGGGGAGGCAGACCGCGTACGACTGGACGGTCTGCGGGCCGGCACCGCTGTTGTACGCGGAGACGTGCCAGGTGTTGGTCACAGTGTCCGGAGCACTCGCGGTCCAGTGGATCTCGTCGTTCTGCAGCTGGTTCACGGCCCCTCCCCCAGTCACCACGGTCCCGGCAGGGCACACAGCCGTGACGTCCTGGATGCTGCCCCCAGCGGGCACGAGCAAGGCGGCGCTGGTGGCAGTCTGGGCCGGGCCAACAGCTCCGGCCGGGCCGGTAGCACCCGTCGGGCCAGTGGCACCGGTGGCACCGTCGGCACCGTTGGTACCAGCCGCACCCGTCGGACCCGCAGGCCCCGTCGCACCGGTCGCACCATCAGCACCGTTAGTACCGGCCGCACCCGTCGCACCGTCGGCACCGTTGGTACCAGCCGCACCCGTCGGACCCGCAGGCCCCGTCGCACCGGTCGCACCATCAGCACCGTTAGTACCAGCCGCACCCGTGGCGCCAGTGGCACCATCAGCACCGTTGGTACCAGCCGCACCCGTCGGACCCGCAGGCCCCGTCGCGCCGGTCGCACCATCAGCACCGTTGGTACCAGCCGCACCAGTGGCACCCGTCGGACCGGTAGCACCCGTGGCACCGTTGGTACCAGCCGCACCAGTGGCACCGGTGGCGCCATCAGCACCGTTGGTACCAGCCGCACCCGTGGCACCGGTGGCACCATCAGCACCGTTGGTACCAGCCGCACCCGTCGGACCCGCAGGCCCCGTCGCGCCGGTCGCACCATCAGCACCGTTGGTACCAGCCGCACCCGTGGCACCCGTGGCACCCGTCGCACCATCAGCACCGTTAGTACCGGCCGCACCCGTGGCACCATCAGCACCGTTGGTACCAGCCGCACCCGTCGGACCCGCAGGCCCCGTCGCGCCGGTCGCACCATCAGCACCGTTGGTACCAGCCGCACCGGTCGCACCATCAGCACCGTTGGTACCAGCCGCACCAGTGGCACCCGTCGGACCGGTAGCACCCGTGGCACCGTTGGCACCGGACGCACCGGTGGCCCCCTGCAGACCCGTCGCACCCGTCGGACCTGTCGCACCGGTCGGCCCGTGAGCACCAACAGCACCGGACGCGCCCGTGGCGCCGGTGGCGCCCTGCAGACCTGTCGCACCCGTCGGACCGGCAGGACCAGTAGCACCCGTGGCGCCATTAGCACCATTAGCACCGGACGCACCCGTGGCGCCGGTGGCGCCCTGCAGACCCGTCGCACCCGTCGGACCAGCAGGACCAGTAGCACCCGTGGCACCATCAGCACCGGTAGCACCATCAGCACCGGTAGCACCATTAGCACCGGACGCACCCGTGGCGCCGGTGGCGCCCTGCAGACCCGTCGCACCCGTCGGACCAGTAGCACCCGTGGCACCATCAGCACCGGACGCACCCGTGGAACCCGTCGCACCCTGCAGACCCGTCGCACCCGTCGGACCAGCAGGACCAGTAGCACCGGTGGAGCCATTAGCACCGGACGCGCCCGTGGCGCCCGTCACGCCCTGCAGACCCGTAGCACCCGTCGGACCCTGCAAACCCGTAGCACCTGTCGGACCGGCAGGACCAGTAGCACCCGTGGAGCCATCAGTACCGGGCGCGCCCGTGGCGCCCGTCACGCCCTGCAGACCTGTCGCACCGGTCGGACCGGTCGGACCGGTTGTCCCGTTGGCACCCGCCGGACCCGTCGGGCCCGTGGGTCCCGTCGGACCAGTGGCGCCCGTCCCCGGGAAGTCGTCGCAGAACGGCACGGTGGTCTGCGTCGAGATGAAGCGGGCGCTCATCCAGCCGCTGCCATTGGACAGCAGGTACCACAGCGAGTTCCCGCCGACGTTCTGGCCGACCACCTGGCAGGCGATCGACACCGTTCCGCCGGACGGCACGCTACCCACGATCGCCGACTGGGTGGTGGGAGCGCTGCGGATGTTCTGAGAGGTCTGGGAGGTCACCGTCCCGGACACGCTGGCCGCCACCCGGCTGGCCATCACTCGGTTGACCGCCTGCGAACCCGTGGGGTTCGGCGTTCCGTGAGCGACGTCCATCGGGCACAGAGCCAGGGTCATTCCCAGCGACATGGCGCCCAGGGTTGAACGGGACAGGATGTCCCAGCTTCTCGACTTGTGCATCTTGGATTCCTTACCGCGTCTGCGTGGATCGGAGCCGTGACTGTGACAGCCGCAACAGATGTAAGGCATATGCGCCACGCCGGTGATCTACCGTCCGAGTACTGACCGCTCCCCTTGTGAGTGAGGGGAGCTTCGCCCATCTGCCCCTATTCGCATATTGATTGGCTCAGTTGACTATTCCGGCCCGGCCACCCGCGCGCCCCGAGAACCCCGTGTCGCGTCGCGGCCGCCTGATTCCGGCGCACTAGCGTCGCTCTCCTCGGTGACCGGATCGGCTGATGCCGTACACCGCACCAATTCGCCGTGGGGTGTTACTCCATAGAAGCCAGATTGGGAGATGTATATGACAAATCTGATCGACCGTCCTACCGAAGAACGGCCACCCGCCCTGCACCGCAAGCCGTCGATCTGCCTGTGCATGATTGTCAAGGACGAGGCGAAGGTCATCGAGCGATGCCTGAACTCCGTACGCGACTTGGTGGACACATGGGTCATCTCCGACACCGGCTCCCGTGACGGAACACAGGAACTGATCCGCGCCACGATGAAAGGGATTCCGGGGGAACTCCACGAGGACCTCTGGGCCAACTTCGGCCACAACCGCACCCTGAACATCCAGCGCGCACGAGGCAAAGCCGACTATCTCCTGCTCATCGACGCCGACATGGCCGTCCGACGGGAGGACTCGCTGTCCGAACTTTTTGAACTGAGCGCCGACTCCTACATGGTGCGTCACCTCGGGGCTCTCGAATACCGCATTCCCCGGCTGGTCAAAGGTGACATCCCGTGGCGCTACGAGGGCGCGACCCACGAATTTCTGACCACCGCCCAGCAGCACACCGTTGCCGATCTCTCAGCTCTCAGCATCGAGCATTTCGCCGACGGCGGCTCGCGCGGGGACAAGTTCACCCGGGACGCCCGCCTGCTGCGCGAGGACCTCAAGCGCAATCCGGAAAATCCACGCACGGTCTTCTACCTCGCGCAGACTCTCCGAGACATGGGCGAGACCCAGGAAGCGATCGCGGCGTACGAGCGTCGGGCCGACATGGGCGGATGGGAGGAGGAGGTGTATTACGCCCTGCTGCAAGTGGGAGTGCTCAAGGCCGACTGCGGTGACTGGCCCGGCGCCATGGACGCTCTCACCCGCGCATGGGAAAGCCGGCCGCAGCGATTGGAGGCCTGCTACGAACTGGCCTCCCGGCTGAGGAAGATGGGTCGCTATCAGACGGCCAACGCAGTCGCCGTCGCCGGCCTCAATCGCCCCACCCCCAAGGACTGGCTTTTCATGGAGCCTTGGATCTACAGCTGGGGTCTGCTCTTCGAGCACTCCATCACCTCCTACTGGACCGGTGACGCACGCGGATCGCTGGCTTCCTGCGATCGTCTCCTCGCCTTGCCCGACCTTCCGGCCGCCTACCGCGAACAGACCGTCAACAACCGTAAATTCGCAGCAGACCGTGTCGCCGCGCGCTCCGACCGGACAGCACCCGCCACCTTTGCCCGCCCGAAGACCGCATGACACGCGCACGGGACGACTGAGAGGAAACCGGGGGAGGCTCGGAACAGGTCCGGCCTCGGTGACGATGCGCCGCCGCTTGGGCGGTCACTTCCGGTACAACGCCTCGATCTCCTTTTCGACGTCCCGTGCGATCACCTTCCGTTTCAGCTTCGGCGACAGCGTCAGGTGCCCGCTCCCCTCCGTGAAGTCCCCTGGCAGAACAGCGAACTTGCGGATCGATTCCGCGCGGGCCCAGGCGGTTGGCCTCGTCGACCGCGCGCTTGAGCGTGCTGCGCAGCCGCTGCCGGTCGTCGGGCTCGTCCACACCTGGATCGAGATCACCCGCAACCACCTCCCGCGCCCGACCGATCTGCTCGAACCCACGGTGTACGCCGACGGGTTGACCCCTCACCGGCGTGGCACCGAGGGCGCGGTGGTCACCGAGGCCCCGGCCCGCGCCCGCACAACGGCGAGCGCCCCCGGTCGTCGACGGACGGACCGGGGGCGCTCGGCGGAAGCTGTGGTCGTTACGCGGCGACCGGCACGCTCACCTGCTGCTCCGCGTCGCGCACCTCGACGTCGTCGACCGGGGAGGACGAGGCCGAATGGTACGCGTCGTGGTCGAGAATCTTCTCGCGGGCCGAGACGACCACCGGGACCAGCACCTGACCGGCCACGTTGGTGGCGGTACGCATCATGTCCAGGATCGGGTCGATGGCCATCAGCAGACCGACGCCCTCCAGGGGCAGGCCCAGCGTCGACAGCGTGAGGGTCAGCATGACCGTCGCACCGGTGAGGCCGGCGGTGGCCGCCGAGCCGATCACCGAGACGAACGCGATCAGGATGTAGTCGCCGATGCCCAGCTGGACGTCGAAGATCTGCGCGATGAAGATCGCCGCCAGGGCCGGGTAGATCGCGGCGCAGCCGTCCATTTTCGTCGTCGCCCCGAACGGGACACTGAAGCTCGCATATTCCTTCGGGACGCCGAGGCGCTCGGTGACCTTCTGGGTGACCGGCATCGTGCCGACCGAGGAGCGGGAGACGAAGGCCAGCTGGATCGCCGGCCAGGCGCCCTTGAAGAACTGCAGCGGGCTGAGCTTGGCGACGGTGGCGAGCAGCAGCGGGTACACGCCGAACAGCACCAGGGCGCAGCCGATGTAGACGTCGGCGGTGAACGTCGCGTACTTGCCGATCAGGTCCCAGCCATAGTCGGCGATCGCGTAGCCGATGAGGCCGATGGTGCCGATGGGGGCGAGGCGGATGACCCACCACAGGGCCTTCTGGAGAAGCTCCAGGACGGACTCGCTGAGGGTGAGGATCGGCTGGGCCTTCTCACCGAGCTGGAGCGCGGCGATACCGGCGACGGCGGCCATGAAGACGATCTGGAGCACGTTCAGCTCGGTGAACGGGGTGATCACGTTGTCCGGGATGATGCCGGTGAGGAAGTCGAGCCAGGAGCCCGCGTGCTCCGGCAGCTTGCCGTCCTTCGGAGTCAGTCCCGTACCGGCACCCGGGTTGGTGATCAGGCCGATCGCGAGACCGATGGCGACCGCGATCAGCGAGGTGATCATGAACCAGAGCAGGGTGCGGGTGGCCAGCCGGGCGGCGTTGTTGACCTTGCGCAGGTTGGTGATCGACACCAGGATCGCGAAGAAGACGAGCGGCGCGACGGCCAGCTTCAGCAGCTGGACGAAGAGGTGACCGACCTTGTCGAGCGTGGTGTAGAGCCAGTTGATGTCGTACGTACGGGCAAGCCACCCGAGTACGACACCGAGGACGAGACCGGCGACTATCTGGGCCCAGAACGGGACCTTGGGTATACGGAAACCGGAGCCGGAGCCGGACGGGCTGTCGGTCTCGGCGGCGGACGCGGGATTCGCGGACACGGACACACTCCAGATGTGACGCATCGGGGCGCACGGGTGCGCCGTGCGGGAGGGGAAGGGAGTGCGGCGCCCGCGTCAGGGGCGGCGCCGCTGCATGGTGCCGGTTCAGACGTTGCGGCAACAGACCGCGGACATACAGCGGCATAGATCGACATGCAGGCGCTCCACGAGCGCGACGCTCGCGGCGAATCGATGGCGCACTGCTGTCTTCATGTCGAACACGCTAACACTTGAACTTTGAGAACCCCAAAGCCCTTCTTTGGTCTCCTTTGGGCCACAACCCCGGTGCCGGAGTGCCCGGCACCCGTGCGGGAACGACGAAACCCCAGTGCAGGAGCGGTTGCTCCGGCACCGGGGTTTCGTACGGAAACTGTGCGGGGTGTGAGGAACCTGACGTAGCCCCTACGTCATCCTCACCGGGTCGTCACGAGGTGAGGTGGTCCTCGCGGGTCCGGTTCGCTTCGAGCCGCGCCTTCGTGCGGTCGACCGTGGACACGATCTGCGTGGACATCTCGTCACGCTGCTTGCGCAGCAGCACATAGCTGAGCGGCGCGGACAGGACCAGCGCGAGCAGGATCACCCAGACGAAATTGGAGCCTCCCGCCCCCGAGGGCAGCAGACCGAAGTGGACGGCCACGGCTGCGACGGCGAAGCAGCCGACGAAGAGGCCGAGGCGCATCGCGGTGTACCGAATCGTCGCGCTCGGCTTGGCAGCGGACACAGTTGGCCTCTCTTCTCTACGTATGACAGTCCTGCGATCCTGCCCGACCAGTGAAACATGCCCCGGATTCGATCACTTCGGAGGGCTGCGCCAAAAGGGGTCCGACGAGGCCGCGGGCCTGTCCGGCGGATCAGGGCCCATGAAACGAGGGCGCATCACCACTGGCTGATGAGCGGCGTGTCCGGTTCGTGCTGCCGCCAGGCTTCGGCGAGGCGGACGAGGCGGGTGGGGGCGGCGATGCCGCGCACGGTTGCGATCTTGCCGTTGGCGATGTCGAACGTCACGGCGCCGACGACCCGGTCGCCGGGCACGAAGAGGATGGCGGGGGCGCCGTTGACGAGCGCGTAGTGGACGGCGGGTGTGCCGCCGGCAAGTCGCCGTTTCGCGGGTGTGGGTTTGAAGCCGGCCCGTGCGACGGCGGCGATGCGCTGCGCAGTGTCGTACCGCAGCAGCGTCTTGGTCAGGCCGGCGCCGTCGGAGATCGCGGTCGCGTCGTCGGTGAGCAGCGCCACCAGCCGTTCTGTGCGGCCCGAGGAGGCAGCGGCGAGGAATTCCTCGACGATCCTGCGGGCGGATGCGCGGTCGGCTTCGCCGCCGCCGCGGCGCGCGGCGGTGATGCGGCGCCGGGCCCGGTGGAGGTGCTGCTGGCTTGCGGACTCGGTGATGTCGAGGATCTCGGCGATCTCGGCGTGGCTGTAGGAGAACGCTTCGCGCAGGAGGTAGACGGCCCGCTCAAGGGGTGACAGGCGCTCCATGAGCGTCAGCACGGCCAGGGAGACCGATTCGCGCTGCTCGAAAGTGTCGGCCGGGCCGAGCATCGGGTCGCCGTCGAGGAGCGGTTCGGGCAGCCAGGCGCCGACGGTGCGTTCGCGGCGGGCTTGCGCCGAGCGGAGCCGGTCGAGGCACAGGTTGGTGACGACCTTGGTCAGCCATGCTTCCGGCACCTTGATCCGCTGCTGGTCGGCGGCCTGCCAGCGCAGGAACGCATCCTGCACGGCGTCTTCGGCGTCGGCGGCGGAGCCCAGCAGCCGGTACGCCAGCGAGGCCAGCCGGTTCCGGCTGGCCTCGAACCGACTGGTGTCGAAGCGATCAGTGGCGGTGCTGTCCACGCGGATCACCCTAAGCGGCTACGCGACCGCCTTCTCGGCGGACGCATCCGGCGCGGCGACCAGGCGGTGCTTGCGCTTGGGCAGGCCGAAGGTCGGGTGCGAGGTGGCCCAGAGCGAGATCTTGACGATGCCCGCCTTGACCCGCGCGGCCTTCCGGCCGCCCACATACTTCGGCTTTGCTTGCGCTTCGTCGTCGACCGTCTGCAGGATCCCGTCCCGCCGCCCGAGGCTGATGTGGTTGCCCAGGTAGACCAGCTTGGTGTTCGCGATCTTGCGGCCGGTCAGGCGTCCCACGATCGCGTCCGTGGCCTGTCGGCCGGTGTAGCCGGCCGAAGCGCAGGACATCGGCAGCGGCCGGCCGTTGTCGCCGATGGCGTAGACGCTGTCGCCGGCGGCGTAGACGTTCGGGTGCGAGACGGACCGCATGGTGCGATCGACGACGATCTGACCGTTCTCGGTGACCTCCAGCCCGCCGGCGGCGGCGATGGGGTTGACCGCGAACCCGGCCGTCCACACGGTTGCGTCGGACGCCAGGGCGGTGCCGTCGGCACACAACACCCGCGTCGCTTCGACGGCTTCGACGCTCGTGTGCTCCAGGACGGTGATGCCCAGCCGGTCGCAGGCCTGGCGCAGGTGGCTGCGGGCTCCGGCGGAGAGCCGGGCACCCAGCTCGCCGCGGGCGACCAGCGCCACCGACAGGCCGGGCCGGGATTCGGCGATCTCGGTGGCGGTCTCGATGCCGGTCAACCCGTCGCCGACGACCAGCACGCTCCCGCCTTCGCCCCGCCTGTCCAGGCTGTCCAGGCGCTCGCGCAGGCGCAGCGCCGAGGGCCGGCCGGTGACGTCGAAGGCGTGCTCGGCCACGCCGGGGACACCGCAGTCGGCGACGTGGCTGCCGAGCGCGTAGAAGAGCGTGCCGTAGCCGAGCTCGCCGCCGCCGTCGGCGTCGGCCACGGCGACGACCTGGCGCTCGGGGTCGACGGCGGTGACACGGGCCAGGCGCAGCCGTATCCCCGTGCCCGCGAAGACGTCGGTGAGCTTCCGGGCCTCGATCTCCTGGCCGGCCGCGAACTGGTGCAGCCGCAGCCGCTCGACGAAGTCCGGCTCAGCGTTGACCACGGTGATCTCGGTGTCCGCCGGGGACAGTCGGCGGGCCAGGATCCCGGCCGCGTAGGCCCCGGCATAGCCGGCACCGAGGATGACGATGCGGTGCTTCATGTGTTACTCCCGTCGGTTCGCTTGCTCCCGGTGAATTGAGCGGAACGGGGCCCCGATTGCTGACAGGAACCGCATGTGACATGGGTCACAGGGTCATTGCGAGGCCGGCTCGGGGGACGGGCGCCCGGTCGATGAAGCCCGGAAGTTCCTCATCGTGTCTCCGTGTGAGAGCCGGGGCGGCGGCGCCGGCCGATGTGCGGGGGCGGGGCACAGCGGCAACCGGTCCCAGGTCGAGCCGGGCTTCCGGACAAGCGGAAAATTTCGCGTCAACGCAAACCACAAGCTCATCGACGCCTGGCTCCTCGCGCTCTGTACCGCTTGCGGGGAAACCGCAAAGCTCACGGTCCTGGAGCGGATGAATGTGCGCTCCGTACGGCCTGAGCTGCTGGACCGGCTACATGGCAACGACCCTGGCCTGGCAGCTGAGCTGCTCCAGGATCCGGTCGTGCGGCGCCGTAATCGCATCGCCCTCGACTGGGACAACGCCTGGCGCCTCGACACCGGCGGATCGGATCACCTGGACCGCGAGGTGATCGACGTCTCGGTCCGCTTTGCGGCGCGGATCCCTGTCCGGCCGGTGCGACTGATCGCTGAAGGTTGCGGTCTTTCACGGGCGGAGGTCGAGAGGCTGATCACGGAGGGGAAGCTCGTTTCGGCAGTCCGGCTGAGCGGCAAGCTCTCCGGCGACTTCACCTTCACGCTCAAGCGCTGAGCCCTCCTCGGGACCAGGTGCCTGTCCGGCAAGATCCGCCGGACAGGCACCGGCCAGGGCTCTCGTGCACCTGAACCACTGACGACGCGGTGGTGGGTCAGACGCGCATCGGCTGCGGCGACTCGCGCCGCTCGGCGTCCGGGCCCGGGTACTCGCGGATGATCTCGTACCGAGTGTTGCGCTCGACGGGCCGGAAGCCCGCGTCACGGATCAGGTCCAGCAGATCCTCACGGCCGAGCTTGTTCGGCGTGCCGTAGTTGTCCGCGTCGTGCGTGATCTTGTACTCGACGACCGAGCCGTCCATGTCGTCCGCGCCGTGCTGCAGCGCGAGCTGGGCGGTCTGCACACCGTGCATCACCCAGAAGACCTTGACGTGCGGAACGTTGTCGAAGAGGAGCCGCGAGACCGCGAAGGTCTTCAGCGCCTCGGCGCCGGTCGCCATCGTCGTCCGCGCCTGGAGCTTGTTGCGGACCTTGCCGTCCTGCATGTCCACGAAGTCGTGCTGGTAGCGCAGCGGGATGAAGACCTGGAAGCCACCGGTCTCGTCCTGCAGCTCACGCAGCCGCAGCACATGGTCGACGCGGTGACGCGGCTCCTCAATGTGCCCGTACAGCATCGTCGCCGGGGTCTTCAGACCCTTCTCATGGGCGAGGCGGTGGATGCGCGACCAGTCTTCCCAGTGGGTGTTGTGGTCCACGATGTGCTGGCGGACCTCCCAGTCGAAGATCTCCGCTCCGCCACCGGTCAGCGACTCCAGACCGGCCTCGATCAGCTCGTCGAGGATCTCGGAGGCCGAGAGCCCGGAAATGGTCTCGAAGTGGTGGATCTCGGTGGCGGTGAACGCCTTGAGGGAGACCTGTGGCAGGGCCTCCTTCAGCGCGCTGAGCGAGCGCGGGTAGTACCGCCACGGCAGGGTGGGGTGCAGCCCGTTGACGATGTGCAGCTCGGTGAGGTTCTCGCCCTCCATCGTCTTCGCGAGGCGGACGGCCTCCTCGATGCGCATGGTGTACGCATCCTTCTCGCCCGGCTTGCGCTGGAACGAGCAGTACGCGCACGACGCGGTGCACACATTGGTCATGTTGAGGTGCCGGTTGACGTTGAAGTGCACGACGTCGCCGTTCTTGCGCGTACGCACCTCATGGGCGAGGCCGCCGAGCCAGGCCAGGTCGTCCGACTCGTAGAGGGCGATGCCGTCCTCACGGGTCAGCCGCTCCCCTGCGCGGACCTTCTCCTCCAGCTCGCGCTTGAGCCCAACGTCCATGCGGCTGCCTCCAAGTTGTCGACGTGCTGTGCCTCTCCCGGCGATACCGGGCGAAACCCCCGGTCCCCCGGGGGCTCCACCACGTTACGCCTACACCTCCTCGGGGAGTTCCCCGACCCGGTTCTCCCACTTGGTGGAGAGCACGATCGTGGTACGCGTGCGCGAGACGCCCCGCGTGCCGCTGAGCCGGCGAATGGTCCTCTCCAGCCCGTCCACGTCACCGACCCGCACCTTGAGCATGTACGAGTCGTCGCCCGCGATGAACCAGGCGTCCTCGATCTCCGCGAGGTCCTTCAGCCGGCGCGCCACGTCCTCGTGGTCGGCGGCGTCGGAGAGCGAGATGCCGATCAGGGCCGTGACCCCGAGCCCCAGGGACGCGGCGTCGACGGTGGCGCGGTAGCCGGTGATGACACCGGCGGTTTCCAGCCGGTTGATGCGGTCGGTGACGCTGGGTCCGGAGAGCCCGACGAGCCGCCCCAGCTCGGCATACGAGGCCCTGCCGTTCTCCCTGAGGGCCTGGATGAGCTGCCTGTCCACCGCGTCCATGTGACTGAAACCTTCCATTGTTCAGCAGTATCGCGAGTCTATGTGTAGAATCTAAGGCATGCAGGCTTCAACGCCTGCAAATCTTCCCGAGTATCCAAAAAATGCTTTCGAATCTTCAGGAGTGAGGACACCGTGTACACGATCGAGATGGCCTACGCCCGAATGCGCGAGCTGCAGGACCTGGCCAACCGCTCGCGTGCCCACCAGCCCGCCGCCGCGCACCGGGTCGACAAGACCCGCGCCCCGCGCGCCAAGAAGAAGCGCTGACCACAGACTCAGTCCCCCTGGGGCCCGCCTCAGTCGCGGGAGCCGCCACCGAGCTCTCCCTCCCATCGGCGGTACAGGTCGTGCGGCACCCCCGCCGCGTCGAGCACCCGCCCCGCGACGAAGTCCACCAGGTCCTGGATGTGCGTCGCCCCCGCATAGAACGCCGGAGAGGCGGGCAGTACGACGGCGCCCGCCTCGTCCAGGCTCACCAGATGCTTCAGCGTCTGCCCGTTCAGCGGCGTCTCCCGCACCGCGACGACCAGCTTCCGCCGTTCCTTGAGCGTCACGCTCGCGGCCCGCTGGAGCAGATCCTTCGAGAGTCCGAGCGCCACCCCGGCCACACACGCCGTCGAAGCCGGGACGATCAGCATCCCCTTCGCCGGGTACGAACCCGACGACGGCCCCGCTCCAAGATCACCGGCCGCCCAGTGCCGTACGCCCTCGACGTCCACATCGAAGGTGTGCGGCTTCCCGTCCGCCCCGCGCGCCAGCCAGCTGCGCAGATCCGCCTGCCAGTGCGCGTCGCGGAACGCGATCCCGGTCTCGTCCAGCAGCGTCAAACGCGACGCCCGGCTCACCACCAGATCAACGCTCTCCCCCGCGGCCAGCAGACCGCGCAGCACGGCGGCAGCAAATGGGGTGCCCGAAGCACCTGAAACCCCGACAATCCAAGGCTGCCGCTGGTGCTGACTCACTGAAGTCCCGGAATCCACACACCCGAGCCTATCCGGCTGCCCGAACTCGGAACTGAGTAAGGTGCCCCAGACGTTTCCGGGGTGGGTACAGGGCGACACGGGACGGCAGGGGGCATCGGTGGCCGCATCGTCGGATCGATTCACGTCGGCGTGGAGCACGGGCGACCGTGCGAAGGCCGCGGCCAAACTGATGCTGGGCTGGGTCGCGCTCCTGGTCCCGGCCGTCCCTGCTCAGACCGTCAGGCCGCGCACCAGCAGATCCAGCAGCGCACACGCGAACAGCGCTATTCCGATGAACCCGTTGACCGAGAAGAACGCCCGGTTCAGCCGGGACAGATCGTGCGGCCGCACCACCCGGTGCTCGTACACGAAGGCGACGGCGACGATCACCATGCCGACCCAGTAGAACAGGCCCGCCTCCGTAGCCAGCCCGAACCAGACCAGCAGCCCGGTCGTCACCACATGGCAGACCCGCGCCCCCCACAGCGCGGCCGGGATCCCGAACCGGGCCGGCACCGACAGCACCCCGTGCGCCCTGTCCGCCTGGACGTCCTGGCAGCCGAAGATCAGGTCGAAGCCGCCGATCCAGATCCCGACCGCGAGACCGAGAATCACCGCATCCCACGACCAGCTGCCGGTCACGGCCAGCCAGGCACCGATCGGCCCTATGGCCTGCGCGATACCGAGTATCGCGTGCGGGTAGTCGGTGAACCGCTTCCCGTAGGGGTAGACGACCATCGGGATCACGGCGACCGGCGCGAGCGCCAGACAGAGCGGGTTCAGCAGCGCGGCCGCCCCGAGGAAGGCCACCACGGCGACGAGCGCCCCGGTCCACGCCGACTTCACCGAGACCGCACCGGTGACCAGCTCCCGGCTCGCGGTGCGCGGGTTACGGGCGTCGATCTCCCGGTCGATGATCCGGTTGCAGGCCATCGCGAACGTCCGCAGCCCCACCATCGCGATGGTGACGAGCAGCAACGTGCCCCAGTGGATGGACTTGTCCGCCTGGAACATCGCGGTCAGGGCTGCCATGTACGCGAAGGGCAGCGCGAAGACCGAGTGCTCGATCATCACGAGCCGCAGAAACGCCTTGACCTTGCTGTTCGGTTGTACGGGCCCTGAGCCCAGTGCTGCTTCTGCGGCGCTCACAGTCCGTATTCCTTCCACCGGCGGTCGACCTTCGCTGCCGTCTCGGGGTCGGACTCGACCATGTCCGGCCAGCCCCCGTCCCGGGTGTAACCCTCCTCGGGCAACTTCTTCGTCGCGTCGATTCCCGCTTTGCCGCCCCAGAACTGCTGGTAGGAGGCATGGTCGAGATGATCGACGGGCCCCTCGGTGACCGTCAGATCCCGCGCGTAGTCGGTATTGCCGAGCGCCCGCCACGCCACCTCGTGCAGATCATGGACGTCGCAGTCGGAGTCCACGACGACGATCAGCTTGGTCAGCGACATCATGTGCGCCCCCCAGATGGCGCTCATCACCTTCTGGGCGTGCTTCGGGTACTTCTTGTCGATCGAGACGATCGCGCAGTTGTGGAAGCCGCCCGCCTCCGGCAGGTGGTAGTCCACGATGTCCGGCACGATGATCTTGAGGAGCGGCAGGAAGAACCGCTCGGTGGCCCGTCCCAGCGGCCCGTCCTCGGTCGGCGGCCGGCCCACCACGATCGACTGCAGCAGCGGACGCTTCCGCATGGTCACGCAGTCGATGGTCAGTGCGGGGAACGGCTCCTGCGGCGTGTAGAAGCCGGTGTGGTCGCCGAACGGCCCCTCGGGAAGCATCTTCCCGGGCTCCAGCCACCCCTCGATGACGACCTCCGCCTGTGCCGGGACCTGCAACGGCACGGTCTTGCAGTCGACCATCTCGATCCGCTTGCCCTGGATGAACCCGGCGAAGAGGTACTCGTCGATGTCCCCCGGCAGCGGCGCGGTGGAGGCGTACGTGACCGCGGGTGGCGCCCCGAACGCGATGGCGACCGGCAGCCGCTCCCCGCGCTTGGCGGCGACCTGGTAGTGGTTGCGGCTGTCCTTGTGGATCTGCCAGTGCATCCCGATGGTGCGCCGGTCGTGACGCTGGAGCCGGTACAGCCCCAGGTTCCGTACGCCGGTCTCCGGGTGCTTGGTGTGGGTGAGCCCCAGATTGAAGAACGAGCCGCCGTCCTCGGGCCAGGTGAAGAGCGCGGGCAGCTGATCCAGATCCACGTCGTCGCCGGTGAGGACGACTTCCTGGACCGGGGCGCTTTCCGACTTCACCTTCTTCGGCGGTACGTGAACCATCGAACCGAGCTTCCCGAAGGCCTCCCGCACCCCGACGAAGCCGTGCGGCAGCTCCGGCTTGAGCAGCCCGCCGATCTTGTCGCTGATATCGGCGTACGACTTCAGCCCGAGCGCCTTGAGCAGCCGTTTGTCGGTCCCGAAGACATTCATGGCCAGGGGCATGGAGGACCCCTTGACGTTCTCGAAGAGCAGCGCGGGCCCGCCCGCCTTGTTCACCCGGTCGACGATCTCGCCGACCTCCAGGTAGGGGTCGACCTCGGCCTTGATGCGCTTGAGCTCGCCCTCGCGCTCCAGGGCCCGGAGGAGGGAACGAAGATCGTCGTAAGCCATGCCGTCCAGTTTGTCATCCCGCCCGGCGATCACCGGGGGTGCCCCGCCCCGATCCCCGGGCACGAACGCGCCCGCCCCATGCCGGGCCGGGCGCGTTCCGCGCTCGATCTCGTTGGGTTTGTCGAGGTGGAGCGCGCCGGTGAAGCCCTCCACGCACACAGTGGGAGGCTCCGTGTCCCGACCGTCGCCGGTGGCAGGGAAGCGCATCATGACACCGGTTACTCTGGGCCCGTCACCGGGGCGGGACAGGCCCCGCCATCTCTCCTCAGGGGGACCTTTCCACCATGTTCCGGGCCCTGATCTATCTCCTGCCTCTGGCACTGACGATCTACGCGTTCGTCGACTGTCTGAACACCCCCGAGGACGAGGCCAGGCACCTGCCGAAGATCGCCTGGGTCTTCATCATCCTGCTGTTCTGGATCGTGGGCCCGATCGTCTGGCTGGCCGCGGGCAAGACCCGCCAGGCGCCGGCCGGGGGACGTACACCGTCCGAATGGCACCGCAATCGCCGCTCGCAGTGGGTGGCGCCGGACGACAACCCGGAGTTCCTGAAGGCACTGAAGGACGAGAACAAGAAGGACGAGTCGCTCCTCAAGGACTGGGAGGCGGATCTGCGCCGCCGCGAGGAGGAGCTCAAGCGCCGCGAGAGCGGGGGAAACACAAGCCCCTCCGGCGATTGAGGAGCGGGGGTCCCGAGGCAGCGCCCCCGGCAACGACATCCAGGAGCGCGCACACGTGAACGACCGGCCATGCTCGCCACCGCGTCGGCTGATACACCACTCCGCGTCTCTGATCGTTCGAAAATCTCCCCCCTGCCCCAACACCCGGCCGATATCCTGTTGTTGACGGTGTGAAAGGTCGGGCGGGACATCGGCGCTGGGGGTGCTGTGGAGAGAGAGCTGCACGGGCGCGAGGCGATCTTCGAGAACGGCGGACTTGCGGCGCGTCTGACCGGTCTCACTCCGTACGGCTCCGCCAAGGTCCCCTACGAGCACCGTGACGATCCGCCGGTCGCCGTGCTGACCGGGGGCCGCGGCATGGGCAAGTCGGCCGTGCTCAAGCAACTGCGCCATCTGTACCGGGAGATCACCCCTGTCGCCCTGGTCGACTGCGAGGCCGTCGTGCCGCCCGCGGACCCGGGACCCGGCTGGACCCCGGTCACCGGGGCACTGCCGGAGCTCGCCACCCAGCTGACGGCGAAGGTGCGCGCCGCGCGGCCGGTGCAGTTTCCCCGGCTGAGTCTCGGCCTGGTGGCCGTCGCCTCGATCTCCTGGACGCGGGAGGACGAGACGCGGGCGCAGCGCGATCTGCAGTCGCTGGGCCCGGTGCTGGCGACCGTCGACACCCGTGGGGACGCTGCGACGGGCTGGGTCACCAAGGTGCTGACGAAGCTGGCCGCGGGTGCCTTCGACTCGATGGTGCCGCTGGCCGGAATGGTCGCGGAGGCCACGGTCGAGACGGTGCTGGAGGAGACGTTCAGCCGGTTCCAGCGACGTTCGGCGGACTGGTACGGAAGTTATCCGCACGCGGGCGGCAACGGCAGGATCGGGCTGAGGCAGCTGGCGGTCGATTTCGAGCGCGGCGGTGATCTGCGCCGCCGGGCCGAGGATCATCTGGTGCTCGCGCTGGTCGCGGATCTGGTGCGGGCGTACGGGGGTCTGGCGCGAGGTGCCCGCCGGGGCCGTCCGGTGCTGCTGCTGGACAACGCGCACACGGTGCTGGGCAGACAGCTGGTCGAGCCGGTGCTGCGGCAGCGGGCCTCCGGGGTGCGCGATCAGATCGCCGTGTTCGCCTCCTCGCGCGCCCGTGACCACGAGGGGCTGAGCCATGCGGTGCGCAGGCGGCTGCCCGAGGTGGCGCACGGTTCACACTGGGTGCGCGGTTCGGAGGTGACGTCCGGGATTCTGGCCGTGGAACTGACCGCGCTGGGCCCGGCGCATGCGCAGGCGGCGTTCGACCGGCACGATCCGGTGGGCCGTACCCCGGCCGGGCTGGCGCGCGGGGCGCTCCGGCTGACGGGTGGGCGCCCGCTGGGGGTGGCGCTGTTGGCGCAGGCGGCCGGCGAGGCGGTGGTAGCAGGAACCCCTCAGCCGGGGGCGCTGGTGCCGGGGGCGCTGCTGGACCGCACGGTGGAGCTGCGTGAGGACCGGGCGCCGGTGCGGGTGGCGGACGAGCTGCTGGCGCGGCTGCTACCGGGGCAGCAGCTCGACGTGCTGAGCGTGCTGGCCGCCGCGCACGGTGAGGACTCGGCGCGGCTGCTGGCCACGGCCCGGCTGCGCGGCCGGTCGCTGGACGGCGATGTGGCGTTGCAGGTGCGGGACGTGCTGCGAGCGCAGGGCTGGCCGGTCGGTCCCGAGTACTTCGTCGCCGATCCGCTGCTGCGGTCGCTGCTTCTGCACCGGCTGCGGTTCCAGGACGACGACCATCCGTACTACGCGGTGTGGCGTGCGGTGCACGAGACGCTGCGCACGGCGTACGCGCCCGGGGGCCGCTGCCCGAGTGTCCCGCACCGGCTGCACCAGGAGCTGGTGCTGGGCAGGACGAGGGACTGTGTGACACATCTGCGCGAGCGGTTCACCGACGGGGATGTGACGGCGTGGCTCGGCTCGTTGCGGTTCATCGCCTCGGCGCCTTGTCCGCGTCCGCCCGGCTACGCCGGCCCCGACCCGCGGCGGGCGGTCGCGCTCGGCCGGGAGGCGGCCGGTTCGCTGCCGGACGGGGAGACGGGACTCGCGGGGCTCGGCGAGCGGGCCGTGGAGCTCCAGTTGCAGCTGCGTCGGCTGCTGCACGCCGTATGGCTGCTGTCCGATCCACTGGCTCTGCCGGACGAAGAGGTGATCGACAAGATGGCGCACGAACTGCGACAACTGTCCGGCAGGCATCCGACGGGCAACAGCGTGCTGTGGGACGCGGCGACGCACTGGCCGCAGGACATCAGGGCCTGGCGGCCGCTTTCCATGCCGCCGGGGTCGTCGGACAGGGGCGGACCGGGCACGGGCGGAAGCGGGCAGGGGCAGGGGAACGGAGGCTCGGATGCGTAATCCGCTGCGTTATCGCGTCTGGTACACGGCCAGGCAGAAGGTCGTCACCACGGTGGTGGTGGGCGCACTGGTCGTCATGTCCGGCTGGTACGGCATCGGCCGGATCACCGCCCCCGAGGACCGCTCCTGCGCGAAGGGGGTCGAGCGGCCACAGGGCAGCGACGAGTGCGTAGGCGTCTCCGGCGACGGCTACGACTTCGGGCGGTCGAAGCTGACCGAGGTCGCGGCGGCCATCGCCCGGGAGAACGACACCCTGAAGCCCGGCCGGTACGCGACGGTCGCGCTGCTGCTGCCGCTGACGTCGACGGACGAGGCCATGCAGAGGAAGATGCAGCGCGAGCTGCAGGGCGCGTTCGCCGAGCAGTACCGGGCCAACCATCTCTCGAACGAGCAGGTGCCGGGGATCCGGCTGGTGCTCGCCAACACGGGGAAGAACAACCTGCTGTGGCAGCCGACGGTGGACCGGCTGAAGAAGATGACCGGGGCCCCGGACCATCTGCGGGCCGTGTCGGGGGTCGCCACCAGCAGTACCCAGGTCAGGGCGGCGGTCAAGGAGCTGACCGCCGCGCACATCGCGGTCGTCGGTACCACGATCACCGCCGACGACATCGCCAACGGCCCCGGCGGGGACCCGTTCCCCGGTCTGGCGCGGGTGTCGCCGACGAACCGGGACGAGGCGCGGGCGCTGGCGCAATTCGGGAAGGTGAAGGCGGACAAGGCGCTGCTGGTGCAGGACACCCGCACCGGGGACCACTACACGGACACGCTGCGGGCGGCGTTCACCTCGCTGGTGAAGGGCACGCAGTACGAGCCGCAGCTGTTCACCTCGCGCAAGGACCCCAACGACGAGGGCACCACGGCCAACACGTTCCAGCAGATCACGCACCTCATCTGTGACACGGATGCGGAGACGGTGTTCTTCGCCGGACGCCACACCCAGCTGCGGCAGTTCATCAACGCGCTGGGGGCCCGCGGCTGCCAGAGCCGCCCGTTCACGATCCTCACCGGCGACGAGGGCTCGTACCTCGGCAACGACAAGAAGCTCGACCGGGGCGCGCTGCGCCGCAAGGTGACGGTCCGCTACGCCTCGCTGGCGCACCCGGACGCCTGGGCGGCGGCGAAGGAGAAGGGCGGGGCGACGGGCGGTTCCCCTGCGGACTACCAGAGCTTCCTGGACCTGCTGGCCACGGTGGCGAAGAAGCCCGTGGGCCCGGTCGGTCCGACCGGTCACCAGAACCTGACCGACGGCCAGGTCATCACCGCGTACGACGCGATGTCGCTGGCGGTGCACGGCATCCGGCAGGCGACCCCGGACGGCAAGCGGCTTCCGCAGCCCGCGGATGTGGGTGAGCAGTGGCCGCGGGTGAAGGGGTCGCTGCGGGTGTCGGGGGCCGGCGGCTGGATCTGCCTGGACAACCACGGGAACCCGTACAACAAGGCGGTGCCGGTGGTGGAGCTGGCGCCGGAGGATGCCCGTCAGCGGTTCGTGGCGATCGCCTGGCCGGAGGGCACGCCGCCGGACCCGAAGTGCCTGCCGCCGTCCTCGGCGCCGTGAGGCCGTTCTTCGACGCCGTGACGCCGGTCCACGGCGCGGTGAGGCCGAGTCACCGCTCGGCCGCCGCGTACTCCTCGCGGAGCCCCGCCCACCGGACCGGCGTCCATTTCGACCAGTCGGCGGGGTATCCGTCGAGCGCTTCCACGAGGTAGCGGAAGTGGTCGTGCCAGCCGGCGAGGCAGTCCAGGCGCAGCTCGTCGTCGCCGTGGAACTCGTTGGTGAAGCGCAGCAGCACATGATCGCCGCGCGGTGGCTCCAGGTGGAAGCGGATGCGGCCGTGGGGTCCGTCGAGGGTGTATTCGGCGACCCGCTCGATGTCCCAGGCGGTGACGGTGCCGGAGGCGACCGTGGCATGCCCGCCCCCGTCGGTGTTCAGCCAGCGCAGCGTGATCGCTCCGCCGATGCGCGGTTCGAACGGGTCGGCGGCGGCGAGCCAGCCCGGCAGCCCCTCGGAACTGGCAACGGCTGCCCACACCCGGGGGACGGGATGGGGCAGCCGTAGCGTGAACCGCAGAGTGCGCCGGTCACCGTGGGTTTCGCTGGTGCCACGCTCGATGACGGGGGTCGCATCGGTCATGGTTCCAGCGTGGCCCGGTGGTGTGCGATCCGCACCCGTACGGGGGTGGGCGTCGGTCAGACGCCGGCGTAGGAGTGCTTGCCGGTGACGAAGATATTGACGCCGTAGTAGTTGAAGAGCCAGCAGCCGAAGGCGATCAGTGCCAGGTAGGCGGCCTTGCGGCCCTTCCAGCCTGCGGTGGCGCGGGCGTGCAGGTAGCAGGCGTACGCGACCCAGGTGATGAAGGACCAGACCTCCTTGGGGTCCCAGCCCCAGTAGCGGCCCCATGCGTCGCCCGCCCAGATGGCGCCCGCGATGATCGTGAACGTCCACAGCGGGAAGACGGCGGCGTTGATGCGGTACGAGAACTTGTCGAGCGAGGCGGCGGCGGGCAGCCGGGAGAGCACGGACCGGGCGAACGAACCGGGCTGCCCGCCACCCGCGAGCTTGCTCTCGTAGCTGTCGCGGAAGAGGTAGAGCAGGGTGGCGACCGCGCCGATGTAGAAGACGGCGCCGCAGAGGATGGCGGTGGAGACGTGGATCCACAGCCAGTACGACTGCAGTGCGGGCACCAGCTGGGCGCTGTCGGTGTAGAGCCACGTGGTCGCGATGCCGAGGTCCAGCAGGACGGTGGTGACCAGGAGCAGCCCCATCCAGCGGACGTTCTTCTTCAGTGCGAGGAGAGTCAGGTACGCGCCGACCGCCACCGTGGAGAAGGTGATGGAGAACTCGTACATGTTGCCCCAGGGGGCACGCTGCACGGACAGTGCGCGGGCGACCACCCCGCCGGCCTGGACGAGGAAGGCGAGCACGGTCATGGAGACCGCCACGCGCCCGTACAGGTCACCCTTGAACGTGCCGGCGGCCGCGCCGGGCCCGTCCGGGACGTCGCGGGTACCGGCTGCCGAACGCGTAATGATCTTCGGACGGTCGAGTACGGCGGTGCCGCCGCCCTTCTGCGCGACCTGCACCTTGACCGTGGCGCCGGAGCTCCGGGTCTCGGTCTCGGTCAGCGCGGCGGCGGTGCGGCCGACCTTGCTGCGGCTGCCGAACACCCATTCCGCGATGTGCGCGAAGAAGGCCAGGGTGTAGACGGCCATCGACGAATAGATCAGCACATTGCTGGTGTGCGCCAGGTTCTCGTTGGTTGCGGCGGCGAGATTCACTTCTCAGCCCCTTCGGCAGGTTCTTCGGAGGATTCTTCGACGGAGTCGGAATCCGAGTCGGGGACGGGTTCGGAGCCGGGGTCGGATCCGGGGTCGGTGTCAGTGCCGGGCGCTGTGGGCGCCACGGCGTTGAGCCTGACCGCGAGATCGGCCAGCTCCTCGGGAAGCTTCGCGGACTCGCTGCGGCCGAGACCCGCCATTTCGACGACGGTGACGCCGTCCGTACCGCGTACGGCCCGCACCCAGATGCGGCGCCGCTGGATGAACAGCGAACCCGCGAGTCCGGCGATCGCGGCGATGGAGCCGGTGAGCGCCCAGCCGCTGGCGGGCTGCTCGGAGATCTGGAAGCTGGCCCACTCCTCGACACCCTCGAAGGTGATCGAGCCGGCGCCGTCGGGCAGCTTCATCGTGTCGCCGACCGCCAGGCGCTGCTTGAGCTGCTTGCCCTCGCCGTCCTTGAACTCCTTCATCTTGGACTTGTCCAGCTGGTACACGTTCTGCGGCAGTCCGGAGTCGACGCCGAGACTCCCGTAGAAGCCGTTGAGGGCGAGCCGCGGGTTGTCGGCGGCCGGGAACTGGGAGAACATCGTGCCCTTGCCGTCGCCCGCGAAGGTCGGCACGAAGAACGCCTGGAAGCCCAGCTGGGTCTTCTTGCCGTTCTTGTCGCGGTAGCCGTCCATCACCTTGATCGCACCGGACGAGGTGACGTTGTTGTCGATGGGCAGCAGCGGCACGGCGTTGCGGTAGACCTCCTTGCCGGCGGCGTCCTTGACGGAGACGACGGGCGCGTAGCCGTGCGCGTTCAGATAGACCTTGGTGCCGTCGATGTCGAGCGGCTCGTTGACCTTGATGACGGACTTCTGCGGCTTGCCGTAGGCGCCCTTCGAGTACGTCACATGGGCCTCGTAGGTCCTGGGCGTACCGATCTGGGGGCCGCTGCGCTCGTACGTACCGATGAACTTGTCGAGCTTGAAGCTGAACGGGGCGAGCGAGTCGACGTCGAACAGCGAACCGGACTTGAAGTCGTCGTACTGGGGCAGCGCGTTGGAGAAGCCGTCGCCCTCGACGACCAGCTTGCCGCCCTCGGACTTGAAGAGCTGCCCCCAGGCGAACGCCACCAGCATCACGATCAGGGCGATGTGGAAGATCAGGTTCCCGGCCTCGCGCAGATAGCCCTTCTCGGCGGCGACCGCGTCCCCCGCGGCGTGCGCGCGGTAGCGGCGCCTGCGCATCATGGCGAGCGCGGCCTCGCGGACCTGCTCGGGCTCGGCCTCGGTGCGCCAGGTGGTGTACGCGGGCAGCCGGGTCAGGCGCTTGGGGGCGACCGGCGGGCGGCTGCGCAGTTGGCCGACGAACTGGCCGGTGCGCGGCACGATGCAGCCGATGAGCGAGATGAACAGCAGGATGTAGATCGCGGAGAACCACACCGAGCTGTAGACGTCGAAGAACTGGAGCTTCTCGTAGATCGGCGCGAGGGTGGTGTGGGCGTCCTTGAAGGCCTGCACCTTCATTTCGTCCACGCTGTTCTGCGGGATCAGCGAGCCGGGGATGGCGCCGAGCGACAGCAGGAAGAGCAGGATCAGCGCGACCCGCATCGAGGTGAGCTGCCGCCAGAACCAGCGGACCCAGCCGACGATGCCCATGGCCGGCAGACCGGCCACGGTCTCCTCACTCGGGGCGGTGGAGAGCTGGGAGCCGGCCGCACCGAGTTCGCGGGCGTTCTCCCGGTCCTGCTCGTCCCGGATCTCCCGCTCGTCGCGGCGCTCGCGGTCCGGGGCCGGGTTGGACTTGGTGTTGCTCATGGAACTCAGATCCCCACAGTGAAGCCGTCGGACCAGCCCTGCAATTCCTGCATCATGGTGTCCCACACGCCGGTCAGCAGGAGCAGCCCGGTCGCGATCATCATGACGCCGCCGATCCGCATGACCCATGCGTAGTGGCGCTTGACCCAGCCGAAGGCACCGAGCGCCTTGCGGAAGGCGACCGCCGCGAGCACGAAGGGCAGGCCGAGCCCGAGACAGTAAGCGACGGTCAGTATCGCCCCGCGCCAGGCGGTGCCCTGCTGCATCGCGAGGATGCTCACCGAACTGAGCGTCGGGCCGAGGCACGGGGTCCAGCCGATCCCGAAGAGGGCGCCCAGCAGCGGTGCGCCCGCCAGCCCCGTCACCGGCCGCTTGTGGATACGGAATTCGCGCTGCGTCATCCACGGCATGAGGCCCATGAAGAAGATCCCCATCAGGATCATCAGCACACCGAGGACCTTGGAGAGCGTCCCCCTGTGCTCCTGGAGGGTGTCGCCGAAGAAGCCGAAGAGCGCGCCGCCGGAGACGAACACGGCGGTGAAGCCGAGCACGAAGAGCGAGGCGCCCGCGACCATGCGCCCGCGTCTGGCCTGCGCCAGGTCGGTGCCGCTGACGCCGGTGACGTAACTGAGGTAGCCGGGCACGAGCGGCAGGACACACGGCGAGAAGAACGAGACGAGTCCGCCGAGTACGGCGATGGGCAGGGCGACGAGCAGTGCCCCGCTCATCACGGTCTCGTTCTGGCCCGCGACGGCGGCGAGGGTGAGCACGGAATCACTTCTCCGCGATCAGCGGGTCGATCATCTTGTGCAGCTTGTCGGAGTCGAGGGCGGTCAGGTAACGGGCGGCGATCTTCCCGTCCCGGTCCAGGACCACGGTCGACGGAATGGCCTGCGGTCGGAGCGTGCCCTTGGGGAAGCGGAGCATGAGCTTGCCGGTCGGGTCGAAAAGGCTCGGGTAGGGGACCCCGTAGTCCTTCTCGAAGCTGATCGCGGGACCCTTCTGGGCGTCCCGGGTGTTGATCCCGACGAACTGGACGCCCTTGTCCTTCGTCTCCTTCGCCACCCTCGCGAAGTACTGGGCCTCCAGACGGCAGGGCCCGCACCACGAACCCCACATGTTCAGCACGACGACCTTGCCTTTGTAGTCGGCGACGTCGAGCTGCTTGCCGTCCAGGGTCTCACCGTCGAGCTTCGGGGCGGCCTTGCGGTCGCCCTTGGCCACGGTCGAGATTCCGCCACTGCCCGTGACGAAGTTGGTATTGCCACCACCGCCGGCCTTGTTGCCGTCCCCACCGCACGCCGTCAGCGTGAGTGCGAGTGCGACGGCCGCCGCGGGGGCGGCGAGCAGGGTGAAGCGGCGTCGTGGTGCGCGGCCATAGCTCATGTGAAAAGTTTCGCATGGCGGATTCGGTGATCTCGGGCACCCCCCTCGGTGCCCGTAAAGCCCGTTGTCAGGCCTGTTTAAAGAAGGCGTTCCAGCCGCCCTCGGGCGACTGGCCGACCTCCAGCGTACGGAGCTTGTCGAGCACGTCCGGATTCTGGACGTCGAGCCAGTCGACGAACTGCTTGAAGGAGACGAGCCGCACATCCGGCTTGCCCGCGATTTCCTTGAGCGCTTCCTCGACCGCGTCCATGTAGATGCCGCCGTTCCACTCCTCGAAGTGGTTTCCGATGTAGAAGGGCGCGCGATTCGTCGTGTAGGCGCGATTGAATCCGGCGAGATACGACTGGGCGGCCTGCTTCCGCCAGCCCGGATAACGCGAGGGCATGCCCTTGGTCGAATTCTGCGACTGGTTGGCGAGGATGTTGTAGTCCATCGAAAGGACTTCGAAGGTGTGCCCGGGGAACGGTATGCCCTGCAACGGCAGGTCCCATATGCCCTGGCGCTTTTGGGGCCACACCTGGGTGCCGCCGGGCGAGCTGGCGTCGTAGCGCCAGCCCAACTTGCTCGCGGTGGGCAGCAGATTGTCCTGGCCGAGCAGACAGGGAGTGCGTGCGCCGACCAGTTCCTTGCGGTAGTCGAAAGGCAGCGGATCGAGGTCGGTCCAGCCGGTGTTGGTGCGCCATTCGGTGACGAAGGAGACTGCCTGATCGATTTCTTTCTGCCACTGGGAGGACGACCAGTTCGCGACCGATCCGGAACCGCCGCAGAAATGCCCGTTGAAGTGGGTGCCGATCTCATGACCGTCGAACCAGGCCTGACGGACGCACTTCAGCGTCTCCTTTATGTGGTCATCGGTGAGATAACCGATGTCGGAGGCACCGATGGGGTTGTTGGGCGGCCGGTACATGGACTTCTTCGACTCGGGCAGCAGATAGAGGCCGGAGAGGAAGAAGGTCATCGACGCTTCATGATCCTTGGCGAGTTCGAGAAAGCGCGGGAAGAGCCCGTTGCCGACCTCGCCCGCCCCGTCCCAGGAAAAGATCACGAACTGCGGTGGCGTCTGCCCGGGTTCGAGCGGAACCGGCGCGGAAGGCTGGTGCGGCTGCTTCCCGGTGTCCGCAGTGGAACCGTCCCCGATCTCGCGAACGTCCTTCTTCTCAGACTTGGTCCCCCGGGTGTGCCCCGCGGTCCCCGCATCCGCCACCGACCGGCCCGAACCGGAGGAACTGCACCCCGCCAGACCGATGGCCGCCGCGGCTCCGAGCCCGGTTCCGAGCAAACCCCTTCGGCTGATGTCGCGCATGAGTTCCCCATCTGCGGTCGTTTTATCCAAAGTCAATACAAACTGACAAAGACTTAGATGGGGAAAGCGGCGTACAGGTTCCGCCGATTAGCATATTTTTCTTTGCGCGACCAGACCTTGGTCCTGACCGAACGCATGTCGGACGCTGGACGGGGATCAAACCCCGGCCTCGGGGCGCCAGTCCCGCGGCGGCAGCAAAAATCGCCGGACGGGCAGAAAATCAAGCCCGTCCGGCGATTGAGGACAAAACGGTTACCGGACGACCGGGGAGACCGGCCGACCGGGGGAACCCGGGCCGGCTACGCGCCGAACGCCTTCGACTTCCCCTTCACCGGCTTCGCGCCCGCCCACAGATGCGCCGGCACCAGATCCCGCGCCGGCTCCGTGTACCCGACCGACACGATCTTGTCGCCCTGGTACGTGAAGCTGGTCAGCGACGCGAGCGTGCACTGCCGCTTGCGCGGGTCGTGCCACAGCCGCCGCCGCTCCACAAAACTGCGCACGATCCAGATCGGCAGCTGATGGCTGACGCACACCGCCTCGTGCCCGCGCGCCGCGTCACGCGCGGCGTCCAGGGCGCCCATCATCCGTACGACCTGCTCGATGTACGGCTCGCCCCACGACGGCCGGAACGGATTCGTCAGGTGCTTCCAGTTGTCCGGCTTGCGCAGCGCCCCGTCGCCGACCCCGAAGGTCTTGCCCTCGAAGACGTTGGCGGCCTCGATGAGCCGCTCGTCGGTGGCCAGGTCGAGGCCGTGCGTCTTGGCGATCGGCGTGGCCGTCTCCTGGGCGCGCTCCAGCGGGGAGGCGACGACATGGGTGATGTCGCGGCCTTCCAGGTGCTCGGCGACCCGGTCGGCCATCTGCCGGCCGAGCTCGGAGAGGTGGTAGCCGGGACGGCGCCCGTAGAGCACGCCCTGCGGGTTGTGCACCTCGCCGTGCCGCATCAGATGGACGACGGTGATGTCCTTGCGGCTTTCGTTCTCGCTCATGCGGTGGCCTCCGATGCGGCGCGGGCAGCGGCGGGCAGGGCGGCGGCGATGCGCTCGACGGCCTGCGTGTCGTGGGCGGTGGAGACGAACCAGGACTCGAAGGCGGACGGCGGCAGGTAGACGCCCTGCGACAGCAGCGAGTGGAAGAAGGCGGTGAAGCGGAAAGCTTCCTGCTGCTTCGCGTCCTCGTAGTTCCTCACCGGCCGGTCGGTGAAGAAGACGGAGAACATGTTGCTCGCCGCCTGCACGGTGTGTGCCACACCTTCCTTGGCGAGCGCCTCACTGACCAGACCGCGGATCTCCGCGGAGACCGCGTCCACCTTCGCGTACGCGGCGTCGTCGAGCAGCCGCAGCTGGGCGAGACCGGCGGCGGTGGCGACGGGGTTACCGGAGAGGGTGCCCGCCTGGTAGACGGGACCGGCCGGGGCGAGGTGCGCCATCACGTCCGCGCGCCCGCCGAAGGCCGCTGCCGGGAAGCCGCCGCCCATGACCTTGCCGAAGGTCATCAGGTCGGGCCGCACCCCGTCGACGCCGAACCAGCCAGCCTTCGAGGTACGGAAACCGGTCATGACCTCGTCGGAGATGTAGAGCGCGCCATTGGCGGCGCAAATCTCCTTGAGCCCGGCGTTGAAGCCGTCCAGCGGCGGTACGACGCCCATGTTGCCCGGCGACGCCTCGGTGATCACACAGGCGATCTCGCCGGGCTGCGCGGCGAACGCCTCCCGCACGGCGTCCAGGTCGTTGTACGGCAGCACGATCGTGTCGCCGGCCTGCGCGCCGGTGACCCCCGGGGTGTCCGGCAGGCCGAAGGTCGCGACGCCGGACCCGGCGGCGGCGAGCAGCGCGTCGACGTGGCCGTGGTAGCAGCCGGCGAACTTCACCACCTTGGCCCGGCCGGTGAACCCGCGGGCGAGACGGATCGCGGACATGGTCGCCTCGGTGCCGGACGACACCAGCCGCACCTGCTCCACGGGCTCGACCCGGGCCACGATCTCCTCGGCGAGCGCGACCTCGCCCTCACCGGGCGTACCGAACGAGGTGCCGCGGGCGACAGCCTCCTGAACTGCGGCGATGACCTCGGGGTGGGAGTGGCCGAGGATCATCGGCCCCCACGAGCACACGAGGTCGACATACTCACGGCCGTCGGCATCGGTGAGGTACGCACCGGTACCGGACACCATGAAGCGGGGCGTACCGCCCACGGCCCGGAAGGCACGGACGGGAGAGTTCACGCCGCCGGGCGTCACGAGGGACGCGCGGTCGAAAAGCGTCTGCGAAACTGGGGCGTCATAGGGAAAGCTCACACAAGCCATGGTGTCAGAGCCACGGACGGTCTTGCGGACAGGTGTTTCACCGCACGCCCGTGGGGGAGGTCACTGACACGATGATCGGGTTGCGCGGCGGGGGCTGTGTCTCCTTAAGTAGTAGTCGGGTGGATGAGATATGCATCGCGGTGGCGGAGTGGGCGAAGGGACCGACGACCTGGGGCCCGAGCCTTCCCGGCGGGGTCGGCACCGGCGTGAGGCGGAACGCAGACAGGGCATGCAGGCCGGTGGTACGCAGGGTGTCGGAGCCGGAAGCAGGAGTGGTGGCCGGGTGGGGGTGACCTACAAGTATTTCGGCGCCCCTGACGGGGCGACCGCGGCACGCGTGCCCATTTCGATGCGCCCCGAGGAGCTCGGCGGCGACGAACTGGGCATGGGCGGCATGTTCACCAAGATCAAGCCGGAGACGGTGGCGGCGATGGTCCTCACCGGCATCCAGGGCATACCTCTGCACAGGGTCCCCCCACTGGAACTGGTCGTACTGCACCCCGACTACGCGGTGGTCAAGCTCCCGATGACGGTCGTCGACCCGCTGCGCGGCGTCGGCGAGGAGTCGGTGGGTGCCGCGGCCTTCATCTGGTCCACGGTCCCGGACCGCGGCGGCCCGCGCGACGCGTTCAACGTCTACCAGCTGCTGCACGAGTGGCAGGACTTCAGCCACCGGCTGCACGACGCGGGGCATCAGGCGTACTGCCTGGTGTGGCCCTGACCCGGGGTCAGGCGGGGGTTCGGGCGGGGCTTTCGGGCTCCGCCCTCGTCATGTGCGGGTGGGTCTCGCTGGACGGCAGCAGGTGCGTGTACGTCCGCAACGTGAAGCCCGGGTCCGAGTATCCGAGGTACTCGGAGAGCGCTTTGATGCTCTCGCCCGCGTCCAGGAGCACGGAGGCGTAGGCGTGCCGGAGAGCTGAAATGGTGCAGCTCCGGCAGCGTACGCCGACGGTCCCGGGCGGCCATTTCGTGGCGCCATGCCTGCCGCAACCCTTAGATCGCTGTCCTCGCCCTGGTGACGAGAGCCTCGGCGACGTCAGCGGCAAGGAGGAAAGGAAGGTGGCGATTGACTGGGTCCTGGTGGTCGCGGTAGCGGGCGAAGGGGAGCAGGGACGCGAGCGGGGCCCACTGGTATTCGAGATCGTTGATGGGCCAGTTCCTCTGTTCGCAGCCCTTGAGGATGGTGCGTAGCTTCGTGACGCAGCTCAGCACGCGCTGGACGTCCGGATCGGCGTCATTGGGGATCTGCGCCGTCCACAGCGCCTCACCATGCAGGGTCGCTGCCGAACCAGGCGCGGATCTGACCCAGTTGATCTGGCTTCCGGAGGAACGTCCGAGTCCACCTCGCCTGCTCGGCCGTCCTCACACTGCTTCCGCGGGGTGGGTCAGCCGGCCCACCGTCCGGAGAGGAAGGTGACGGCGAAGACGGTCATCAGGGGTGCTGCGATGACGAGGTAGGCGGTCTTGATGTGGGCGTTTCGCAGGCTCCAGGCAGCGAGGCCGGTCCACAGGGGCCACCACAGGAGGGTCGCGCGGGGGATGGACGTGTACCAGTAGGAGGTACCCAGGGCCCACAGGCTGAGGCCGATGTACACGGCTTCCGGCCAGCGCCGCTGTCGGAGCAGCAGGCCGCACAGGCCGATGCCGACCAGCATGGCGAGGAGTTCGGCCTGGCTCATCAGGGCGTACCCGGTGCTCTGGGAGTGCCCGAAGGCGGCGTGCCAGGTGTTCTGCCAGGCTTCCCAGGGGGCGTGGAAGTCGCGGTACCAGCCGCGTTCCTCGGCGTGTTTCCAGGCCATCCAGTCGCCGGTGTGCGCGTGCAGGTACCAGCTGTGGAGGAGCGGCGGGAGGGCGGGCAGGGTCAGCCAGGGAAGACGTCGCCAGTGGGCGGGGGTGCGGGCGGTGACCAGGAAGTGGACCGCGAGAGCCGCGGCGAGGAAGAGGCCGCTGACACGGACAGTGGTGGCCAGGCACGTCAGGGCGGCTGCGAGCGGCCAGTTGAGGCGCTGGGCGGCCAGCCAGGCCGGCAGCGCCAGGGCGAGGAAGAGCGCTTCGGTGTAGCCGGCGGCCAGGAAGACCGCGCACGGGGAGAGCAGGAAGAACAGGGCCGCGCGCCGGCCCGCGTTGTCCTGCGACAGGTGCAGCCGGGCGATCCTGGCCAGGGCCAGTACGGCGACGCCTCCGGCAACGAGGGAGATCAGCGCACCGGCCGCGGGCCAGCTCGGGACGACGGTATGGACGGCCCGCAGCGCGAGGGGGAAGCCGGGGAAGAAGGCTTCCCTGTTGTCCCAGCCGGCTGTCCAGGGGCCGGACTGGCCCGGGAAGTAGCCGTCCTGGGCTATGTGCAGGTAGTGCCACCAGTCCCAGCGCTGCCACGGTGAGAAGAACGAGGCGGCGTGGTGGGTCTGGCGGTCGTCGGGGAACAGCCAGCGGGTGCAGTAGGCGGTGATCCAGATGCCTGCGCGGGTCAGCAGGTACAGCCACAGCACCTCGCGGTCGGCGGGCTTGAGCCGGAGGAACAGCCGGCCAAAAAATGTCGTGCTCGGTGACGGGGCGTCGCGGGGCGGTCCGGAAACGGTACTGGTTCGGGCGGGCGGACGCTCGCGCTGCCGGTGGAGGAATGAAAGGCTCACAACAGAAATCTCCTGGGTCGAATTCGCGCGTGCCGAGCTGCCCCGGGTAGCTACCCGGGGCACGGGAGGCGGGAGGTCAGCGGGGCGGGTCGCTCCGGCTGGGGGTGGCCGGTGGCCCCGATGAGTTCTGGCCGGGGGACGGCACGCCCGTCGTCGGCGGCAGGCTGGTGCGGGGCGGGGAGGGCACGGGAGAGGGCCGGGAGACCAAGGCCACCGACTCCGGGCCAGGAGCCTCCATATGAGGCGGGGCACCACTGCGCTGCCAGGCGTCCGCCGTACGGCGCCGCCCGCGCCACCGGCTCACCGCCAGGCGCCAGGCGACCGTACGGATCCATGCCTCGGGCTGCCCGTCACGGTCAAGCTGACGCCGTCGGCTCCAGCCTTTGACGAAAGCTTCCTGCACCACGTCCTGCGCCTCGTGCTGGTCGCCGAGCATCACAAACAACTGCCCCGTCAGCCGGGCGGCCGTCTGCGCATAGAACTCTTCGAACTCCTCGACGGTCAACAATCAGCTCCTGGATCTCCTCGGTCTCACCGGGCTTACGCCCGGCACCCCGCTTCCGGACGACACCGAACCCGAAATGATCAGCATGACGGTCATCACACGGACCTGAGGGTCCGGGGCATCAGATTGCGGTTCAGTCAGCCCCTTCTCACCAAATGATCGCCTGTGAGTGTTCTGCGAGGATCCGGAGCACGCCCCGTGTCCGCAGGTGAGCGCAGACAGAAGTCGTGCGACGGGGTTCCGAGGGACTGCCGCGACTCGGGGCGACTCGGCAGTCGACGGGCGCCGCCAGTGGCACGCGTCAAGGCCGTCGGCGGCCGAAGCCGGGGGTGTGCCACTCCTGCCCGTCGGGTGCGATGGCCAGCGCCTCGTACCCGTCCAGCGATTCCAGCCAGCCGGGTGCCGCCGCGCCCATGGCGAACGCGGCTGTGGCGTAGGCGTCCGTCATGGTCAGCCGGGGGCCTGTCAGGGTGAGAGAGGCCAGGGCGCGGGCCGGCTCTCCGGTGTGCGGGTCGAGGATGTGGGCCCCGCGTTCGGCGGTTCCCGAGGTCGCGACGGCCAGGTCATGTCCGGTCACCACGGCGGCCAGTTCTCCGGGGCGCAGCGGGTGGGCGATGCCTATGCGCCAGGGCGTGCCGGGGGATGCTTCGCCGCGCAGTTGGAGATCGCCTCCGGCGTTGACGCACGTGTTCCGTGCGCCCGCCTCGTACAAGAGGTGTGAAGCGGCTTCGGCCGCCCAGCCCTTGACCAGGCCGGAGGGGTCGAGGGTGCCGCCCGGGGTGGTACTGAACCAGCCGTCGCTGGTCCGGTTCGCTTCCGCGCAGAGCGCGAGGACGTCCTGAACCTCGGCCGGGCAGGCGTCGAGTCCGAACTCGCCCCGGCCGAGCCTGCTGATGACGCTTTCGGGACGGTAGGTCGAGAACACGGCGTCGGCGTGGTGCAGCCCGCGCACGGCCTCTTCGAGGGCCTGGCGGATCGCCGCAGTGGGGCGTTGGCAGATGTCGAAGGAGAAGACGGTGCCCATCACATGCTCGACATGGCGCAGGCCGTGTTCGGTGTCATGCACCGGACTTGTCCAGTGCACTCTGCAGCGACTGCGTGTATCCCTGGCTGGTGTAGCTGGCCCCGGACACGGAGTCGATGTGCGCGCTCTGGGTGCCGAGGGCCTCCTGGGTCAGGCGGGGCAGGGCATAGGCGGCGAGCTGCTGGTCCCGGCCGTTCTCGTTCGGTGCCTGGAGTACGCGTACGGCAGTGAGCTTTCCCCGCACGAGGGTGACGGCCACCTGCACCGTCCCGTACTCCGTGTCGACGGGATCGCCGGTGAAGGTGCCGGATGCGGTGTGGGTGCCCGGCGGGGCGCTCGTCGAGGTGTGCGGGGGCGTCGTGGTGGCGGGCCCGGTTGATCCTTCGGCCATGCCGGGCATCTGATGGGGCTTGAGCGACAACAGCACCACGATCAGCCCGCTGGTACCGACGGTGATGAGGACGGTTCGACGCACGGTGGTTCTCCTCCGGGTGCTCATCAGAACGTGAATGACTCGTGGTGGATCCGGCGGTTCGGTACTCCGGCGTCACGCAGTGCGTGTACCGCCGCATCGGTCATGCCGGGCGGACCGCAGAGGTAGACGTCGTGCTCGGCCAGGTCCGGGACGAGACCGCTCAGAGCGTGCGAGGTCAGCAGGGAGACCGGCGGGACAGCATCCGGAACGGGGTACGGGCCCTGGTGAGGAGAGGTCGGCGCAGGTTCGTCGTCGACGACGTAGTGGACGCGCGTCGTGGAACGGGCGGCGGCGATCGCGTCGAGCTCCGCGCGCAGGGCGAGGTCCTCGGCCCGCCGGGCCCGGTATATGAGCGTCACCTGTCCGGGCAACGTCTCGAACAGCGCCCGCAGTGGAGTGATGCCGACGCCGCCGGCGAGCAGCAGAACCTTGGATGCGGTGCGGCGGTCCGCGGTGAAGCCGCCGTACGGGCCCTCGGCCCAGACCCGGGTGCCGGGGGCGAGGTGGGCGAGGGCCTCGCTGTGGGAACCGTCGGCCTTCACGGTGATCCGCAGCTGGCGGGGGTGCGGCGGCGCGGACAGCGAGTAGGGGTTGGCGGTCCACCACAGTCCGTGGGTGAGGAAGCGCCAGCGGAAGAACTGGCCCGGCTGAGCTCCCAGTTCGTCCAGGTGCCGGCCTGTGAGATGGACCGAGACGACACCGGGGGCCTCGGTGCGGACGGTGGACACCGTCAGCCGGTGACGCAGTCCACGGCGTACGGGGACGGTGAACCGGTACCACGCGATGAGGGCGAAGACACCCAGGTAGAGGGCGTACCAGGCGAGCTGCGCGGGGCGGTCGGCGACGAAATCCGCTCCGTTGGACAGCTGGTGGCCGAAGGCGAGGAAGACCGCCAGATAGGTGGCGAAATGCAGGTAGTGCCAGGTCTCATAACTCATCCTGTGGCGGGCGGCCCGCGCAGAGAGGATTCCCGTACCGACGAGGAGCAGGAAGCCCACTGTTCCTTTGAGGAGGTCCGGATAGTGCAGGACCAGGAGCGTGGTCTGGTCCACCACGTTCGTCCGGGAGGCGACGGCATATCCCCAGATGATGAGCAGGGTGTGGGCGAGGATCAACGAGATGGTGCAGCGCCCGCCCAACGCGTGCCAGCGGGCCAGCCGGTCGGTTCCGATGCTGTGGTCGAGCAGCGGGACACGGGCCATGAGGGCCAGCAGGACGGCGCACGCGTACCCGGCCAGGAGGCCGGTGATGCGCCCCGCGCCGGTCAGCCAGCCGGTCACACCGACGACGGCGGTGGTGTCGCTCCACCACAGGGCCAGGACGGCCGCGGCACCCGCCCAGATCAGTCCGGGGACGAGCAGGGGGACAACGCTGCGCGGGGGTAGCCGGTGGCTCGGGCCGCGGCTCGCGTACCTGGCGGTCAGGGGTGTGCCGGCCATGGCGCTCCTCAGGTGGATCCGCTTGTGTGGTGGGCTTCGCCAGACTTGCAGCGCATCCTCTGCGTACCTTCTGAACCGGACGCCGCACCCTCCGAGCCGGATGACCGCCCGCCCCCGTCCGGCCGGTTGCCGGGCAAGGATTAAGAGGGAACTCACAGGATGTGGGCGGCCCGCCGCGCCGCGGGCTGGGGGATGCTGGACAGACCATGAGCAACCACCGCACGCAGCCGTCCCTGCGCCGGCCCGACGGGGAACCGATGCGGGTCCTCGTCGTCGACGACGAACCGGACCTGACCGAGGTGCTGGCCGGAGCGCTGACCGGCGAGGGCTGGCAGGTCCGTACCGCCGCGGACGGCGCCTCCGCGGTCGCCGAGGCCCGTGTCTTTCGGCCGGACGCCGTCGTACTGGACCGGATGCTGCCCGACATGGACGGCCTGCGGGTGCTGCGGGAGCTGCGCCGCGAGGCGAGGGAGGTCTGCGTGCTGTTCCTGACCGCCCGCGACGCGGTGGAGGACCGTATCGCGGGTATCACGGCAGGCGGCGACGACTACGTGACCAAGCCGTTCAGCCTGGAAGAAGTGCTGGCCCGGCTGCGCGGGCTGCTGCGCCGGGCGGGAACGGCGAGCGGATCGGGCGGGAGCGGGCTGGCCGTGGGCGAGCTCACCATGGACGAGGAGGCCAGGGAGGTCAGACGCGGGGGCGACATCGTTGAGCTGTCCCGCACCGAATTCGAGCTCCTGCGGTTCCTGATGCGCAACCCACGCCGGGTGCTGTCCAAGGAGCAGATCCTCGACCGGGTCTGGGCCTACGACTTCGGAGGCCGTGCCCACGTCGTCGAGCTCTACATCAGCTATCTGCGCAAGAAGATCGACGCGGGCCGCACCCCCATGATCCATACGGTGCGAGGTGTGGGATACGTCCTGAAGCCGGGCTCCTCGTGAGGCGGCTCGTGCCGCACACCTTGCGGGGACAGCTCACCGCCGGGCTCGTCCTGCTGCTCGCCGTCGCCTGTCTGGCCGTCGGCATCACGACCGCCCTGGCGCTCGAAGGCTTCCTGGTACGCCGCCTGGACCAGCAGCTCACCGCGTCCGGCGGCCGGTTCGCGGCCAGTCTGGAACACGAGGCCAGGCCGGACGCCGACAACAGCCCCGACACCCGCGGGCAGTCGGAGCACACGTTCGGCGCCCGGCTGCTGAACGGGACGGTCACCCGGGCGGCCGTGGTCGACGAGGCGGCCGACCGCCCTGTGCCGCTGACGGCCGAGGACAGGCGCGCTCTGGCCGCCGTCCCGGTCGGCGCGGGCGGCCACAGCATTCGTCTCTCCGTGCTCGGGGCCTACCGGGTCACCGCGGTGACCGGTGACGATCACGACGTCCTGATCGCCGGACTGCCGCTGCACCCCGTGGAAGAGACCGTGCACCGGCTCGAAGCGGTCGAGGCGATGGTGTTCGGCACCGCTCTGCTGGCCACCGGCGTCACAGGAGCCCTGTGGGTACGGATCTCGCTGCGTCCCCTGCACCGGGTCACCGCGCAGGCCGCGAACGTGGCCCGGCTGCCGCTCGCCAGCGGCGAAGTCGCCATGCCGGGACCGTTGCCCGTCGCCGATCCACGCACCGAGGTCGGGCAGGTCGCCACCGCTCTCAACCGCATGCTCGGACATGTCGGAGACGCGCTCGCCCGACGCCAGGCGAGCGAGGAACGACTGCGGCACTTCGCCGCGGACGCCAGCCACGAACTGCGCACCCCTGTCGCCAATATCCGCGGCCACGCCGAACTCGCCCTGCGCCGCCACGGCCCCGTACCCGACGAGGTCGGGCGCGCCCTGGAACGGATCGAGGCGGAGTCCCGGCGGATGAGCGGCCTCGTCGACGACCTGTTGCTCCTCGCCCGGCTCGACGCCGGGCGCCCCCTGGACCACGAACCCGTCGACCTGACCCTGCTCGTCCTCGACGCGACGCAGGACACCCGGGCCGCAGGCCCCGGTCACCGCTGGCTGCTCGACCTCCCCGAAGAGCCCGTGACCGTCACCGGTGACGGTCACCGCCTCCACCAGGCGATCGGCAACCTCCTCACCAACGCCCGCACCCACACTCCCGACGGCACCGAGGTGACCGTAGGGCTCCGCGCCGAGGACACCGTCGCCCGTCTGACCGTGACCGACAACGGGCCCGGCATCCCCGAGGAACTCCAGCCCGAGATCTTCGGCCGCTTCGTCCGCGCGGATCACAGCCGCTCCCGGAAGACCGGCAGTACCGGCCTCGGTCTGGCGATCGTCCACGCCGTGGTCACCGCGCACGGCGGCACCATCGAGGTCGACAGCCGTCCCGGGCACACGTCCTTCGAGATGACACTGCCCCACTGACTGCGGGGTGGTGAGCGACGAGGGGGTGGGTTCAGGGCCGGGCCGGAGGCAGATCGAGCCATCGGGCCGTACCGGGTGTGATCACATGGGTGTGGCCTCCCAGGGCGACCCGGACGGCCGCGTGGTGCGAGTCCGGTACGGCGATCCGCACGCGCTGGGCACGGATGCGCAGGTCCACGTCCCAGTGCCGGCGGAATCTGATGCGTACCCCGAGTTTCGAGAGCTGGGGCAGCGTGGCGGGCGCGAGCCACAGCGCGTCGTCGCGGGTCTCCAGCCCCGTCAACCCGCGCTGTACGAAGTCGAGGGTGCCGGCCATCGCCCCCAGGTGGATGCCCTCCTCGGTGGTGCCGCCCTGGATGTCGGCCACATCCCCGGTCAGCGCCTCCTCGCAGTACTTCCACGCCACCTCGCGGCGTACGCGGGCGAGCACCCAGGCATGGACCAGGGAGCTGAGCGTGGAGCCGTGGCTCGTACGGGCGAGGTAGTAGTCGACGGTGGCGCGCCAGGTGTCTTCGTCCAGTACATGCCCGAGCTGCCGGAAGAGGCCGGCGAGTTCCTCGGGCGAGAAGAGGTAGCCGAGCATCAGCACATCGGCCTGTTTGGACGCCTGGTAGCGGTTGACGGTGTCGCCCTCCGCCTCCAGGATCCGGTCCAGCCGCCGGATGTCCCCGTACTGCTTCCGGTACCCGTCCCAGTCGAGCTCGTCCAGTTCCCCGTAACCGGCGAACTGGCTGATGACACCCCGGTGATACGGCACATGCAGCCGGTGGGAGATGTCCTCCCAGCGTTCCGGTTCATCGGGGTCGAGCCCGATCCGGTCGAGGAACTGCCGGCGTCGTGTCTCGGGCAGGGCGCGGTACAGCTCCGTCGAACGTGACAGAACCCAGGCCGCTGTCACGTTCGTGTACGTGTTGTCGTCGAGGCCTGCCGCCTCGGTTCCCGGATAGGCGTCGTGGTACTCGTCCGGTCCGACGACACCGCGGATGCGGTACCGGGCCAGGGACGCGTCCCATTCGGCGCTGTCCGCCCAGAACCTGGCGATCTGCAGCAGCATTTCCGAGCCCCTGGAGTACAGGTACTCCGTGTCCGCGGTGGCCTGGCAGTACTGCCAGATGTTGTAGGCGACGGCCGAGCCGACATGGTGCTGCAGCCGGGAGCGGTCGGGCAGCCAACGCCCCGAGCACGGGTTGAGATGGAGTTCCTGGGTCTCCTCGCGTCCGTTGTCGGCGCTCTGCCACGGATACATCGCCCCGGCCCTGCCCGCCTCGCGCGCCGCTTGGCAGGCTGCGGGCAGCCGCCTGTAGCGGTAGTCGAGAAGTCCTCGGGAGACTTCCGGGAGATGCAGATTCAGGAACGGCAGTACGAACAGCTCGTCCCAGAAGACATGGCCCCGGTACGCCTCACCGTGCAGTCCTCTCGCCGGTACCCCCACATCGAGTCCGGCGGTGTGCGGGGAGAGCGTCTGCAGTACATGGAAGAGGTGCAGCCGGAGAATGCGGCCCGCTTCGCCCGGGACCTCCAGCCGGACCTGCTGCCACAGGTCGCCCCAGGCCCGCTGGTGCGAGGACAGCAGATGCGAGAAGTCCGGGGCCCTTCGCACCTCGTCCACGGCTGCCCACAGGGGGCTGCCGATCGCGAGGTCGCGCGAGGTGTACAGCGCCACCGTCTTGTCGACGACGGCGTCAAAGTCCGGGCTCAGCGGGAGCACCAGCCGCTGGAAAACCGCCTTCTCCGCCTGCCGGGAGTGGGGGCCCGGACCCGGTTCGGCTCCCTGTTTCCTTCCGCCGCCGCACCTGGCCAGCGTGCGGGCCGCCAGCGCGACGCCGATGTCCGACTCCACCGTGCGGCACCTCAGCGACACCACTCCCTCCTCCTCCGTCGCGGTCACCCAGCCGGTCAGGTGCCGGTTCGACAGATCCCGGTACCGCGCGACGCCGGAATTGCGGACGTCGCCGTCGATCCCCGCCTCCACCTCGATCACGCCCGCCCATCCCTCCGCCCGGAACACCGTGTGCAGGGCGGCGAGATGCGGATGCCCCATGTGCACCAGGCGGCACTGCTCCACATGCAGCCACCGGCCGTCCTCGTCCTCGTAGACGGATCGGCGGGTCAGCGTGCCCCCGCGCAGATCGAGTGACTGATGGTGTTCCGCGAGGTGCTCGTGATCCGGGGTGAGCCACGGTCCCGGGGTGGTACCGGTGGGGTGGATGCGGTAGCGCAGCGGCAGCCAGTTCGGCAGGTTGACCAGGTCCTCGTTCTCCACCCGGAGGCCCCGGACCGAGGAGGTCAGCCGGTTGTAGCAGCCCGCCCCGTAGGTGCCGGGGTAGTGCGACCGGCCCTCGGACGTCTCGGATGCGGCTCCACGAGTGGCGAAGTAACCGTTGCCGAGCGTGCACAGCGCCTCGCGCAGCCGTTCCTTCTCCGGGTCGTAACCCTCGTACGACCAGGTCCAGGCCCACGCCATCAGTCGTCCCCGGCCGTCAGCAGGTCCCCCGGATCGGGCACCACTATGTCGGCACCGTGGCGGCGCAGCTCAGCGGCGCTGGTGGGGCTGCCCGTACGGTCCACGCCGACCACGAGTCCGAAGCCGCCACGGCGCCCGGCCTCGACCCCGGCCAGCGCGTCCTCCACCACGGCGGTGTCCCGGACCGGGGTCCGCAGGCGCCTCGCCGCCTCGGCGAAGAGCGAGGGGTCCGGTTTCCCGGGCAGTCGCAGCCGGCGCGCCTCGTTTCCGTCGACCACGGCGTCGAACCGGTCGATGAGGCCGGACCGCGCCAGCAGTTCCGTCGCGTGCCGGGAGGCCGAGACAGCGGCGCAGGGCACCCGCTCGCCGCGCAGCACGTCGAGGAGGCGGACCGTGCCGGGCCAGACGGCGACCGGGTCGGTGCGCAGGCTCTGCGTGAACAGCTCGTCCTTACGGGCGGCGATCGCCCATACCGTCGCGGTTCCCGGTGGGTCTTCGGGGCTGCCTTCGGGAAGGTCCAGTCCCCTCGATGCCAGGAAGGCCGCTGCACCGTCCTTCCGCGACCGGCCGTCGACGTGGCGCAGATAGTCCTCGACGGCGTCGAACGGCCGCTGCCCCTCGATGGCCGACAGACAGGCGTCGAACGCCTTCTTCCAGGCTGCGGCGTGGCTGCGGGCGGAGTCGGTGATCACTCCGTCGGTGTCGAAGACCACGGCCCGCACGGAGCGCAGGCACGGTGCCAGGGACGGTGCGGCTGCCATGACCGGGGCGGTCCCTTCGTCAGGGGCTCTTCTTCATGGCACCACGGTTCCGGCGTAATGGCAGCACGGTTCCGGCGTACGGGCGCGGCATGGACTGCGTACGGGCGCGCCGTGGACTGCGTACGGCATCGTGACCGAGCGTCCCCCCGGAACCGCGCATATCGTTCACAACAGGCAGTCGCGGTCGGGCACGCGCGGCAGCCGCAGCCCTCCAGGGACCCGCCACGGACGGAGGATTCCATGTCAACGACCAGGAGTCTGCTCGACGTGATCCCGCCCGACGGCCGGACACGCCTGCTCGACGAGGCGGCCCGCGAAGTGTCTCTGGCCCTCGACGAACGCCTCTTCGAAGAGGGCAGACGGGCCGACCGCTTCTGGATCATCCGCTCCGGACAGGTCGAGGTCGACATCCATGTGCCCGGCCGCCGTGCGGCGGTCATCGAGACACTGGGCCAGGACGACCTGCTGGGCTGGTCCTGGCTGTTCTCCCCGCACGTGTGGCACATGGGTGCGCACGTGATCCGGGCGGGACAGGCCGTGGAATTCGATGCCGCTGCCGTCCGCCGGCTGTGCGAGGCCGATGCGGTACTGGGCCGGGCGGTGTACAAGTACGTCGCCGAGACGGTGGCGGAACGCCTGTACGGAACACGGACAAGGCTGCTGCAGCTGTACGGTCCCCGGGCCGAGGCCCCTGAGGCCTGAACGGTCCGGGGCGCGGGACCTTCCGGGGCGCGACCGAGGGACGAAAGGCCCATGCCACCCGGCCAACATCTGTTCCATGCTGAAGAGACCATCGACCGTTCCCGATCTCCGGGAGTTCCGATGCCCAGCCAGCCACTCGACGACGCAATGCTGACCGTCCTCGTCGCCGATGCCACCGCCGCCCCGTCCATGCACAACGCCCAGCCCTGGCCGGGCACGCGTCCAGTTCGAGAAGCTGCCGCAACTGGCCCTGCTGAGCACCCCGGGCGACCACCCCATGGACTGGCTGAGCGCAGGTCAGGCGCTGGAGCGCGTACTGCTCACCGCCACGCCCCACAATGTGTCCACCTCGTTCGCGACCCAGCCCGTCGAATGGCCGGACCTTCGGTGGCTCCTGCGCGATCCAACCTTCGGCACGGGGCACGCACAGACGATCGTCCGTCTGGGATACGGGCCCACAGGACCACGCACGCCACGCCGCCCCTTGGACCAGGTGCTGACGATCGAACCGTAGAAACACCCGGACATACGCCCGAGCAATACGCCCGAACCCGGGGTGAACCGAGCACGGAAGTCGGTGGTGGTGATGCAGCTCCCCGTAGTCGTCGGAGTGGACGGATCGGAGGGCAGTCTCCGTGCCCTGGACTGGGCAGCGGCGGAAGCGGCACGCTCAGGGCTCCCCCTGCGCGTTGTCCACGCGTCGCTGTGGGAGCGCTACGAAGGCGCACACCCCACGTTCGACACCGAGCGCCCCACCGAACAGATCCTCGCCGAGCATCTCGTCGCCGCCGCCCAGGAACGCGCGCAACGGCTCGGCCCCGAGATGCGTGTGGTGGCCTCCGTGCAGCCCGAGGACCCGGCGGCCGCACTCGTCAGGGAGAGCCACGAGGCAGCCCTTGTCGTCCTCGGCTCCCGCGGCCGGGGCCGGATCGCCGGGATGCTCCTGGGGTCCGTCAGTCTCGCACTCGCCGGCCGCTCCCACTGCCCGGTCGTGGTGGTCCAGGCAACGGCGCCGAGCACCCCGCCGAAGTCCGGCCGCGTCGTCGTCGGGATCGGCAGCGCCTCAGGCCCCTCGGCAGCCGCCGCCTTCGCACTCGACCAGGCGGCATCGCGCCACGGCGAGCTGATCGCCGTGCGAGCCTGGCGCTCCCCCGCCCACGAGGCCATGAGCCATCCGCTCCTCTCGGGCTCCCCGGTTTCCGCACACCACCAACAGGCCGAGGAACACCTCGAAGAGGTACTGGCGGCGCTGGACCGGTCCGGTTCCTCCGACGTCACCATCCACAGGTCGGTGGTACAGGGACCGGCGCACCAGGAATTGATCGAAGCCGCCGCAGGCGCGGAACTGCTGGTCGTCGGCGCCCGGCGGACCGGCGGATGGCCCGGATTCCATCTGGGCCCGGTGAACCACGCGATGCTGCATTACGCGCCCTGCCCGGTCGCCGTCGTCCCTGATGCATACCTTTCGTCCCGGGCCTGAGAGGTACGGGACCGAGACGTATGGCGCTGAGATGTACGGGCCTGAGACGTACGGGGCTTGATACGTACCGGGCCCGACGTCGGCTGTCGGTCCCCCGCCGTACGGTTCTCCTCGTACCGATGCACTCATGTACGAGTCGATGTACTCATGTACGAGGGGGAGGGCCGACCCATGGCCAACGCTGCCGCCGCACGTCTTGTCACCACGCTCGCCGCACCGCTGGACTGCAAGCAGGACGCGGCGGACGCCCCGCACCTCCTGCAGTGGCCCGCACGGCAGGAGGACATACGGCCCGCGTCCGGCGACAAACAGCCCGCCCCCGGCCGGCGCCTGCTCCTCCAGCGCGGCGACACCGAGTTGGCCGCCATCGACCCGGACACCGAGGGCGCCCCGGCGATCCGTTTCCCCGCACCCTGGCCCCGCCGCTTCGGTACCTGCACGGTGGCGCCGAGCGGTGATCTCGCGGTCTTCGCCGGGGTGCACGCGCTGCGCGCGGTGGACCCGACGGGCGCGGTGCGCTGGGAGGTCCGGCACGGCTGCTGGGACGGCAGCTGCCGCGCACTCCACACCACGTACGAGGAGTACGCGACCGACCGTTCGCATCGGTACGCGGACAGCGGCTCGGCCGTGTTCTCGGCGGACGGAACACTGGTGTGGGCCCACATCCGCGGCCCCGTCGCGGTGGCCGGACCCGACCCGGAGGCGCTGGACGAATGGCTGGTCATCGACGCCGCCGACGGGTGGGTGCTCGGCCGGGCGGACGCGGAGACCGTGGCCGCGGGCTCGGATCATGTCCCGCACCCGGACCCCTCCCGGATGGGGCTGAGTGTCGGCGAGGGCCAGGACGGGGTGCCGATGCTGTGGGGCCGGTGGGACGGCGAGAAGCTCTCCGTCGAGCGGTTCTGTGACGACGAGCGGGTCCTGATGGCGGTGAGCCCTTCGGGCGAGCGCTTCCTGACGGTGACTCATTACGAGGAGACGCTCGGCGTGCACCGGGTCGACGACGGTTCCGTACTGTCCGAACTCGACACCGAGAACACCATTCCCCGCCACCCCGAGGCCGATCCCGACGACCAGGACGCCGACGAGACGCTCTGGGACTACGAGTGCGGCTTCCTCGACGAGGAGACCGTCATCGCCGGTACGTCGGAAAGGGACGAGGAGTACGGCGCGCAGCGCCACTGGCTGGTGAGCACGGACGCGGCGCAGATGCGGGTGACCGCGCAGATCACGTACCCCTTCCCGATATCGGGTGGAGTCACGGCCCTCGGCGACGGCACCTGGTTCACGGTGTCGGAGGCGGGCGACGCCGTGCATGTATGGAGCCGGTAGGCCGGACCGGGGCACCGGCCCCAGCCCCCCGTCCCCCAATCACCCGCATTCGGCCATTCATTGGCCAACGAATGATCTTCATGGCGGCATCTACGCGGCGTGCGAGAGCTGGTGGCGGCGTCGGCACCCCGCGCCACCGTCCCCGTATACCCATCGGGCGGCACGGCTGGCCGAGCGCGCGATGCTGGTGGACGCCGAGGGCATCGTCGACGGCGCGTACACGAGGCTGGGCGGCCTCTACGACAGCCCGGGGGCACCGGACACGCACCCTCCGGCCCCCGGCGTCACGCGCCGGGAGGCCGCCGGCCCGGACGAGGGACGCTGATCCTCGGCCCACGCGCGGGCCCACGCCGGGCCCGGGTCGGGGCGGCCCTTGAGCTCAGTCCAGGTCAAGGGCCTTGTCGAAGTTGAACGCGACGATGCTCAGCCGCTCCCGCAGATAGAAGCGGTGGGCGTCGGTGCGCTGCGTGCCCGAGTCCAGGTTGAGGTGCAGACAGCCGGCCTCCCTGGCCCGCCCTTCGAGATGCCCGAGGAGTCGGCGGCCGACGCCGGTGGAACGGGCGCCTTCGGCGGTGACCAGGTCGTCCACGTACAGCTGCCGGATCTGGCTGGTGTTGTCGACAATGCGCCAGCCGGCCGCACCCACGCAGGTGCCCTCGTCGTCGTAGGCGGCGCTGAACCGCAGCCCCTGGGCGTGCCCCTTCTCGTACACCTCCCGGAAGAGGTCCTCGGTGAGGTGCGGGCGGAGTTCACGCAGGACGGGAAGCAGGTCGGCGGCCAGTCGGGCATCGCCGGGTTCGAGGTCGAGGATCTTCATGCGGGAACTGTAGGCGCCGGGGCGGCCCTGGCCCGTCCGGGTCCGCCCGGGTCTCGCGCGGACCCGGCGCACCTCGGCTCCCTGCCCCGGCAGCCGGATGCGGTCCTGGTCACCGGCGGCATCGCGGACCACGGCGCTCCCGAGGAGTACGCGGAGGCGGCCCGGACGGCTCACCGGCCGAGGTGACCGGCGACACGGAGAAGCTGACCGGCCACCCGGCCCGCACCTTCGCCACCCGGGTCGAGGAACACCCGGCACCCTTCCGCCCCTGAGCCCCGCACCCCGGCGCCGAATCCCCTGGCTGACGCGCCCCTCGCGATGACATCCTGAGCAGGTGAACGGACCGGAGATCCACCTCGAAGTCGACCCCGAACTGCGGCTCTTCGTCGCCCATGAACGCCGCCGGGGACGCTCGGCCGTGACCACCGACGGTTCCTCCACCCTTGGCCATGTCGTGGAGTCGCTCGGCATCCCGCTCACCGAGGCCGGACAACTCCTGGTCGACGGCCGCCCCGTACCCGTCTCGCACATCCCGAGGGCGGGCGAACTGGTCGAGGTACACGCCGTGGAACGCCCCCAGCGCGTCCCGGGCGCACCCCTGCGGTTCCTGCTCGACGTCCATCTCGGCACGCTCGCCCGGCGGCTTCGGCTGCTGGGTGTCGATGCGGCGTACGAGAGCGAGGACATCGGTGATGCCGCGCTGGCCACCCGGTCGGCGGACGAGCGCCGCGTACTGCTCTCCCGGGACCGCGGGCTGCTGCACCGGCGGGAGATCTGGGCGGGGGCGTACGTCTACAGCGACCGGCCGGACGACCAACTGCGGGACGTTCTGGAGCGGTTCACGCCGCATCTGGCCCCCTGGACCAGATGCACCGCCTGCAACGGCCCGCTGAAGGCGGCCGACAAGGACTCCGTCAGCGACCATCTGGAGCACGGCACCCGGCGCTCGTACGACGTCTTCGCGCAGTGCACGGAGTGCGACCGCGTCTACTGGCGGGGTGCCCACCACACCCACCTGGACGCGATCGTCACGAAGGCGCTCCACGACTTCGCACCCACCCCACCGGACGACACCGAGAAGAACGACCACGACCGGGCGCCGTCGAGCCCGTCCGGAGCCGGAGACTGACGGAGCGCCGGCCGGCTCGGCCATCAGCGCACTGCGGCGAGCCTCGGGCTTCTGCGGCATGCAGAGGGTGCACGGAGCGGATAACACCCGTCGCGGCTGCGCTACGGCCGCTCAGCGGTCAGATAGCGCTGAACGGTGGGTGCGAGCCAGGCGATCACTTCCTCGCGCGGCATCGAGGCGACGGGCGCGATCCGCAGGACGTAGCGCGCGAGCGCCATCCCCAGGATCTGCGAGGCGACGAGGGCCGCACGGCGCGGGGCGTCGGCCGGGTCGGGGCAGACGCCGGCCACTGCCGGACCGAACTGCTCGGCGAAGACCGCCCTCACCCGCTCGGCGCCCGCGTCGTTGGTGACGCCGACCCTGAGCAGGCCCGTGAGCACGTCGTCGCCCTCCCAGCGGTCCAGGAAGTGCGCGACGAGGACAGCGCCGATGTGCTTGCCCGGTATCGCCCCCAGCTCGGGCATCCGCAGGTCGATCATGGACGCGGCGGCGAACAGCCCCTCCTTGTTGCCGTAGTAGCGCATGACCATCGACGGATCGATGTTCGCGTCACGGGCGATGGCCCGGATGGTGGCGCGCTCGTACCCGTCGGCGGCGAACCGCTCGCGCGCGGCTTCGAGGATCGCTGCCTTGGTGGCATCCGAGCGGCGGGGGGCAGTGGCTGGCTTGATCGTCACGCCAACAACTGTAGGCCAACGGGTGTTGACATGCCAGCCGGAACGGAGCTACCGTTGCCAACAAGCGTTGACCAACACTTGTTGGCACGAAGATGATCGCTGACGAACGGGCCAGGAGGCAGCCATGACCACCACCCCGAGCACCGCACCCGGCACCGTCGACGTACTCGTCGTGGGCGCAGGCCCCACCGGCCTGCTGCTCGCGGGCGACCTCGCCGCCCAGGGCCTCTCGGTCGCCCTCGTGGAGCGCCGCCCGCACGAGACCAGCAACATGACGCGTGCCTTCGCCGTACACGCCCGCACACTCGAACTGCTCGACACCCGCGGCCTCGCCGACGAGCTCGTCAAGACGGGCACACCCCTCTCCGCCCTGCGCTTCTTCGGCAGGCTCTCGCTCGACCTCTCCCGGCTGCACACCCGCTTCCCCTTCGTGCTGATCACCCCGCAGTACGAGGTGGAGCGTCTGCTGGAGCACCGCGCCCGCGCCGCGGGCGCCCATTTCCGGTACGGCACGGAGCTGACCGCGCTCCACCAGAGCGACGCCTCGGACACCGTCACCGCCGAACTGCGCGAGGCGGACGGCAGCCCGGCCACGCTCAGCGCCCGCTACCTCGTCGGTACCGACGGAGTACGGAGCCGAGTGCGTCAGGCACTCGGCCTCCCCTTCCCCGGCGAATCCGTGATCCGGTCCATGGCCCTCGCCGACGTCCGGCTCACCGAGGAGCCCCCCGGCCTCCTGGCGGTCAACGGCGTGGGGGACACCTTCGCCTTCATCGTCCCCTTCGGCGACGGCTGGTACCGCGTGATGGGCTGGAACCGCGCACACCAGGCCGCCGACAGCGACCCCGTCGACCTCGACGAACTGCGCGAGATCACCCGCCGCGCCCTCGGCACCGACTACGGCATGCACGAGGCGCGCTGGATCTCCCGCTTCCACAGCGACGAACGCCAGGTGCCCGCCTATCGCACCGGCCGGGTCTTCCTCGCCGGGGACGCCGCCCATGTCCACTCACCCGCAGGCGGCCAGGGCATGAACACCGGCATCCAGGACGCCGCCAACCTCTCCTGGAAGCTCGCCGCCGTACTGCGTGGGCAAACGGCCGACCCGGAGGCGCTGCTCGACAGCTATCACACGGAACGGCACCCGGTCGGGGCGATGGTGCTCCGCTCCAGCGGCGCCCTCATCCGCCTCGCCATGGCCCGCACCCCGCTCCAGCGGACGGTCCGGGCACTCGCCGCCAAGGCGCTGTCCGCGATCCGGCCCGCCTCCGACAAGGCCGTCGGCCTGATCTCCGGTATCTCGATCTCCTACGCGGCACCGCGCGGCACCCACCCCCTCACCGCAAAGCGCGCCCCCGACCTGAGCCTGCGGGAGGGCCGCCTCCACCAACTGCTGTGCGACGGCACGTTCGTGCTCGTCACCCCCGCCGACGCCGCCGCTCCGGCATCACCGATCCCGTTGGTGCACGCCCACTGGAGGGGCGACCGCACCACCACCCTGCTCGTCCGCCCCGACGGCTACATCGCCTGGGCGAGCGACCACGCCGACCCGGCGGACCTGCGGGCCGCACTCACCCGATGAACACGCGCCCGGCACTCGCGGCGGCCGTGGCACCCGCATCGCCGACCAGAGGCCGGAAGACGCATCAGAACACGTACTCGTCCCCGGTGGCCGGAGCCAGCACCTCGTGGTTGTTGTTCTTCTGGTTCCGGTCGGTCGCTCCACCGTTCCACAGCGTGTCGACCCGCACGACGACCTCGTCCGGCCGCCCCGCCAACTGCAGTTCGAGGGCGAGCTGCCGCCCCTCCGTCGCGTCCGCGCGCAGCGCATCCGTCCGGCACAGCACGGTCCGCGGGTCGGCCTGCAGACAGCTCCCCGGAAGCTCCTGCCGGCCGGAGAGCGACACCGACGTACGCACCCGCACGGTCACACCGGCCAGGTTCGACGGACCGCGGTTCTGGCTCCGCACCCAGACCCCGAGCCCCGTGCCCCACAGCGAGACATGCCCGTGGAGCGACACATCCGCCTCGGGCGCAATGCCCCCGGCCCCCGCCCCCGGCGCACCGGCAGTCCCGGTCACAGCCGCAGCCGCTCCACCCATCCCCAACACCACAGTCGCAGCCATCGCAGCCGTCGCCGCCGCCGCGAACATCACAGGCACAGCTCTACGTGTCACTACCATGCACCGAAGATACAGATATCGCCGAATTATCCATATTTACCCACCGATTCGGCGTGCCTTCCCCCTCGTCGCCCGTGACACGCTGGCTCCATGGTCGTCGCCCGCTCTGCCGCTCTGTTCGTCATCGCCGCACTGTTCGAGATCGGCGGCGCCTGGCTCGTCTGGCAGGGCGTGCGTGAGCACCGGGGCTGGATCTGGATCGGCGCGGGCGTCATCGCGCTGGGTGCCTACGGTTTCGTCGCCACGCTCCAGCCGGACGGCGAGTTCGGCCGCATCCTCGCCGCGTACGGCGGTGTCTTCGTCGCGGGCTCGATCGCCTGGGGCATGGTCGCCGACGGCTACCGCCCCGACCGCTGGGACGTGATCGGCGCGCTGATCTGTCTGGCCGGCATGGCGGTGATCATGTACGCCCCGCGAAACCACTGACCGCGCACCTGCCTATCCTGGCCCCGTACCGATCAGCTGCCCGAGGAGTCCGCCATGGCCGCCATCCCGATCGCCGTCATCACCGGAGCGAGCAGCGGCATCGGCGCCGCGACGGCCCGACAGCTGGCCGCCGCCGGCTACCGCATAGTCCTGACCGCCCGCCGCAAGGACCGCATCGAGGCGCTCGCCGCCGAGATCAACGAGGCGGGCCACCAGGCAACGGCGTACGCCCTGGATGTCACCGACCGCGATGCGGTGGACGAGTTCGCCACGGCGTTCCGTACCCTCGCCGTCCTCGTCAACAACGCCGGCGGCGCACTCGGCGCCGACCCCGTCGCCACCGGCGACCCCGCCGACTGGCGCCAGATGTACGAGACGAACGTCATCGGCACGCTCAACGTGACCCAGGCCCTGCTCCCCGCCCTCACCGAGAGCGGCGACGGCACGGTCGTGATCCTCTCCTCCACCGCAGGCCTCACCACCTACGAGGGCGGCGGCGGCTACGTGGCCGCCAAGCACGGCGAACACGTCCTGGCCGAGACCCTCCGCCTGGAGATCGTCGGCACCCCGGTCCGTGTCATCGAGGTCGCCCCCGGCATGGTCAAGACGGAGGAGTTCGCCACGACCCGCTTCCGCGGCGACACCGAGAAGGCGGCAAAGGTGTACGCGGGCGTCGAGGCCCCCCTCACAGCCGACGACGTGGCCGACACCATCACCTGGGCCGTCACCCGACCCAGCCACGTCAACATCGACCTCCTGGTGGTCCGCCCCCGCGCCCAGGCCTCCAACACCAAGGTCCACCGCACCGCCTGACCGCACCGCCTGACCGCACCGCCTGACCGCACCGCCTGAGCCCGGCGAGACCCGAAAAGGCCTGGAGACCGGGAGAGCCCCGGACACACCACCCGCGTCCGGGACTCTCTCGGTCGGAGGCCCTTCCGCCCGGTCGGAGGTCCTTCCGTCCGGAGGCCCTCCGTTCAGCCGCGCGCAAAAGGCCTCAACCCTTCACACACACAACCTGCTTGAGCTTGGCGACGACCTCCACCAGGTCCCGCTGCTGCTCGATGACCCGCTCGATCGGCTTGTACGCGGCCGGAATCTCATCCACGACACCGGAGTCCTTACGGCACTCCACGCCCCGCGTCTGATCCTCCAGGTCCCGCGTCGAGAAGCGCCGCTTCGCGGCGTTCCGGCTCATCTTCCGGCCGGCGCCGTGCGAGGCCGAGTTGAAGGACTTCTCGTTCCCGAGGCCCTTCACAATGTACGAGCCGGTGCCCATCGAGCCCGGGATGATCCCGAAGTCCCCGGAACCCGCACGGATCGCGCCCTTCCGTGTGACCAACAGGTCCATGCCCTCGTACCGCTCCTCCGCCACATAGTTGTGATGGCAGGAGATGACCGGCTCGAAGGTGACCTCGGCCTTCTTGAACTCCTTGCGGACCACGTTCTGGAAGAGCGCCATCATGATGGCGCGGTTGTGCTTCGCGTACTCCTGCGCCCAGAACAGGTCGTTCCGGTACGCCGCCATCTGCGGAGTATCGGCGATGAATACGGCGAGGTCACGGTCGATCAGGTCCTGGTTGTGCGGCAGCTTCTGTGCCTGCCCGATATGGAAGTCGGCCAGTTCCTTGCCGATGTTCCGCGATCCGGAGTGCAGCATCAGCCAGACCGAACCCGACTCATCGAGGCAGAACTCGATGAAGTGGTTGCCCGATCCGAGCGTCCCCATCTGCTTCGTGGCACGTTCCTGACGGAACTTGACCGCATCGGCCACACCGTCGAACCGCCCCCAGAAGTCGTCCCACCCCTTCGCCGAGAGACCGTACAGCCGGTCCGGGTCCACGGCCTCGTCATGCATGCCGCGGCCCACCGGAATGGCCTGCTCGATCTTCGACCGCAGCCGGGACAGGTCGCCCGGCAGGTCATTGGCCGTCAGGGAGGTCTTCACCGCGGACATTCCGCAGCCGATGTCCACGCCGACCGCCGCCGGACAGACCGCACCGTGCATCGCGATCACCGAGCCGACCGTCGCCCCCTTGCCGAAGTGGACGTCCGGCATGACGGCGAGACCCTTGATCCAGGGCAGGGTGGCCACGTTGCGCAGCTGCTGCATCGCGACGTCCTCGACCGAGGCCGGGTCGGCCCACATGCGGATGGGAACCTTCGCGCCCGGCACCTCTACATACGACATAGTTCCTCGATTCCCCCGAAAAGTCAGAAAGCGCAAAACCGGTGCCAAGGTCGGCAAATGAGTCGGTCGACCGGCATTCACAGCGGCGCGTGCGATACACATTGTGTCCACCGGTCGCCATCGAACGGCAACCGTTTTTCGCACGAAGGGAGCCCAGGACCGTGCGACGAATGGCGTACGTACCCGGCACCGCGCTACTGGCCGCACTCGTCGTCAGCTGCAGTGCCAGCACCGGAACGGGTGGCTCCGCCCCCGACAGCAAGCCCGGCGAGCCGACCGTCGCCGCGGCGACCCCCGGCAAGTACAGCACCCTCCGCGACGCTTGCCGCGCCGTTGCGCCGTCCACGCTGAAGGACCTGCTCCCGGGCGCCGCCGAACTCCCCGAGGACCAGCAGAAGAAGGTGTACGAGGGCACGGCCACCGTCACCTACGACACCGACCGCAGGGTCGGCTGCCGCTGGAAGTCCGAGGCCCCCGACTCCTCGCACACCCTCTTCATCGACTTCGAGCGTGTCGTGTCCTACGACCCCTCGGTGAGCGACGACGACCGCGCCCACGAGGTGTACACGGAGAAGGAGACCGCCGCCGGCCTGTCCTCGCCGTCCGCCACACCCGGCAGCACGAAGGAGGCGGAGAAGCAGACACCCCCCTCCTCGGAGCCCAAGGCAAACTCCGCCTCGCACGCCCTGTCCGGCCCGGCCTCCGAAGACAAGAACACGGGCAAGCCCACAGGAGGGAGCGCCGACGGGAAGAGCAGCGAAGGCAGCGACACCGACGGTGGTACGGGCGGCAACGCCGGCAGCGGCGACGAAAGCCTTCTGCCACGCACCCTCGACAACCTCGGAGACGGTGCATTTCTGGACGATCAGCTCACTCGGGCAGGTTCCACCGCACAGAACCGCACGGTGAGCGTGGTATTCCGCACATCGAACGTCATCGTGACCATCGAGTACACCGAGCAGCCGACCGTCTCCACCGTGCTCCCGGACAGCAAGGAACTGCAGGACAAGGCCCAGTCGCTGGCCCGGAAGCTGGTCGACAATTTCAGCGAATAGCCCCGCCCGGGGCACCCCGGACCGGCGTCACCCACGCCCGTCGAGTGCCCGGCCGAGGCGGCATCCGGCCGCCGTCCGTCGTACCGTGGCCCTCCGGAACACCCGCCGAACCACCCGCCGACGCCCGATCGCCCGCACCCGACCACCTGGCAGCACGCCCGCCGCGCCACCCGAGTGAAGGAACCATGCACCGTTCAGCCCCGCGACTCTCCCGCATACTCGCCTGCGCCGCCGTCCCGGTGATGCTCGTCGTCGCCGGCTGCTCGTCGGACTCCGGCGACAAGAAGGGCTCGGGTTCGTCCTCGCCGAGCGCGAAGAAGTCGGAAGCGAGCGTCGAGCCGGCGAAGTTCACCGCGCTGCCCGACCCGTGCAAGTCGATCAGCACGAAGACGGTCACCTCCCTGGTCCCCAAGGCGAAGTCCAAGGCCGGCACACCTGCCAACTCCAGCGACACCGCGTACCGCGCGAGCTGCTCCTGGAACGGCCTCGACGACAATGGCGTGAAGGGTTCCCAGTACCGCTGGCTCGACGTCGGTTTCACCCGCTTCGACTCGGACCAGACCCTGGGCAGCGGTGCCAAGCGCGCGCAGCAGGACTACACGAAGCAGGTCGCCAAGGCCAGGGCGACCGAGGACGCGAAGAAGGTCACCGAGGCGCCCGTCGCCGGCATCGGCGAGATGGCCACCAAGATCACGTTTGACCTCACCAAGACGAGTGAGGACTTCAAGTACGCAACGGTCGTGGCCCGCACGGGGAACGTTGTCGTCACCCTCACCTACAACGGTGCGGGTTACGCGGGTGCGAAGACTCCGTCCGCCGACGACATCCTGAAGGGTGCCGAGAAGGCGGCCAAGGAGGCAGTGGCCTCGGTCGCCGCCGCAGACACGAAGTCGGCCGCACCGAGCGGGCCGGCCAAGCCGAGCGGGCCGGCCAAGCCCAGCAAGAAGGCCACGGCCAAGAAGACGAGTTAGACCGACCCACAAATGGGGGCGGCCCCAACGCCCCCGCCCAGAAGCAGTTCTACGAAGCCCGGCCCTCACCGAGTGCCGGGCTTCGCCCCTCCCCGCGCAACGTGCCGCTCCCTCATGTGCCAGGCTGTGCCCGCCGGAAGTCGAAGCAGGACGCCAAGACAGGACGTCGAGGCAGGACATCGAAGCAGAGCTTCAGCACAGGACGTCGGACAAGGGAAACGGGGAGGGGAAGCGGGTGGCCGCGATGCAGCTGACACGCACCCACCGGATACTCATCGGGCTCGTGGTCGCCGGTGCGGTGCTCATCGCCGCGATCGGTTTCGCGGGTTCGTACGCGGCGGTGCGCGAGCTCGCCCTGCAGAAGGGCTTCGGGGACTTCTCGCTGGTCTTCCCGATCGGCATCGACGCGGGCATCTGTGTCCTGCTCGCCTTGGACCTGCTCCTGACCTGGCTGCGCATCCCGTTCCCACTGCTGCGCCAGACGGCCTGGCTGCTGACCGCCGCGACGATCGCGTTCAACGGCGCCGCGGCCTGGCCCGACCCGCTCGGCGTCGGCATGCACGCGGTCATCCCGGTGCTGTTCGTGGTCTCCGTCGAGGCCGCCCGGCACGCCGTGGGCCGGATCGCCGACATCACGGCCGACAAGCACATGGAGGGCGTGCGGCTCACCCGCTGGCTGCTCTCCCCCGTGCCGACGTTCCGGCTGTGGCGGCGGATGAAGCTCTGGGAGCTCCGGTCGTACGAGCAGGTCATCAAGCTCGAACAGGACCGGCTCATCTACCAGGCCCGCCTCCAGGCCCGCTTCGGCCGCAACTGGCGCCGCAAGGCACCCGTCGAGTCCCTGATGCCGCTGCGCCTGGCGAAGTACGGTGTTCCGCTGGCCGAGACCGCCGGGTCCGGCCTCGCCGCCGCAGGCATCGAACCGGCCCTGCTGCCCCCGGCCCCGGCCCCGGCCCCGGCCCCGGTCGAACAGCGCGAGTCCCAGCCCGAGTTGCCGTACGCCGAGCCCCACCCCCAGCCACAGCCACAGCCACAGCCACAGCCACACCACCAGCACCAGCAGTACGAGCACCAGCAATACGAGCACCAGCAATACGAGCAACAACAGCAACAGCACACCCACCCCTCCGACCCGGCCGCCGCCGAGGAGCGGCCCCAGGAGGGCCCCGGCTCGCACGAGAACCCGTGGTTCGCACGGCCCCGGTTGCCGGACGACGCGCACGAGAGTGCGTACAACCCGCCGCACGACGAGGGCCTGGAGCCCACCCCCGTCATGGTCCCGTCGGGCCCCGGCGGCCGCACCCGCCCGCTGGGCAACGTGGGCACCATCGGCGCCGTCCCGGGCCCTCGTGCCGCGGAACCCCAGCCCGGACTTCAGCCGGAGCCCAAGCCCCAGCCCGAGCAGGACCCGGCGGAGTGGGCGCAGGAGGACGCGGAATTCACCGAGATCGCGTACGAGGCGTTCGCCGCGTTCGTGAAGCAGCAAAACGACTTCCCGAGCGTCGATGCCCTGGACATACATGTCTCGGACGGCCACAACGTCAGGCACCCGCGCAGCGCGGCGCTGATCCGCCGCATGATGCCGGAGTTCAAGAACCGGTACCACGCGGAACTCGAAGCGGACCACATCGCGTAGGAACACCCGCCCGGCGCTTGACGACGCAGGCCCGGCAACGACGCAGGGCCGCCACCCGAACCACCGGGTGACGGCCCTGCGTACAAAACCCCCTACGCGCCCAGCAGCCTCCGCACCCGGTCCGCCCCCACGGCCAGCAGCAGCGTGGGCAGGCGCGGCCCCGTGTCCCGGCTGACCAGCAGCCGGTACAGCAGCGCGAAGAACGACCGCTGGGCGGCCTTCAGCTCGGGCGTCGGCTTGGCGTCCCGCTCCAGGCCCGCTAGGATCTTCGGCACGCCGTAGACGAGCGTGGTGAGCCCGTCCAGCGACCAGTGCGAGTCCAGCCCCTCCAGGAGCAGCCGCAGCGACTGGCGGCCCTGCTCGTCCAGCGAGCCGAGCAGCTCCTTGTCCGGCTCGTCGCGGACGATCGTGCGGGCCTCGGCCGGGACCTGGTTGGTGATCCAGTTCTCGGCGCGGTCGAGACGGGGCCGGGCCTCGTCCAGCGCGGTCAGCGGGTTCTCCGGGTCCAGCTCGCTCAGGATGCGCAGCGTCTGTTCGTCGTGCCCGGCCGTGATGTCGACGACCGACGCGAGCGTGCGATACGGCAGCGGGCGCGGCGTACGCGGCAGCTCACCGGCGGCCGTGCCGATGGCCCTCGCGTACGCGGCGGCGTCGGCCGCCAGCACCGAACCGTCGGCGACCTTGCGTGCCAGCGAGTCCCACTCGTCGTAGAGCCGCTGGATCTCCTGGTCGAAGGCGATCTTGAAGGACTGGTTGGGCTTGCGGCGCGCGTACAGCCAGCGCAGCAGCGGCGCCTCCATGATCTTCAACGCGTCGGCCGGGGTCGGCACGCCGCCCTTGCTGGAGGACATCTTCGCCATGCCGGAGATGCCGACGAAGGCGTACATCGGGCCGATCGGCTGCACACCGTCGAAGATCTCGCGGACGATCTGGCCGCCGACGACGAACGACGAGCCCGGCGAGGAGTGGTCCACGCCGCTCGGCTCGAAGATCACGCCTTCGTACGCCCAGCGCATCGGCCAGTCGACCTTCCAGACCAGCTTGCCGCGGTTGAACTCGCTCAGCCGGACGGTCTCGGCGAAGCCGCAGGCCGTGCAGGTGTAGTTCAGCTCGGTGCTGTCGTCGTCGTACGACGTGACGGTCGTGAGGTCCTTCTCGCAGTTGCCGCAGTAGGGCTTGTACGGGAAGTAGCCGGCCGAACCGCCGCTGCCGTCGTCCTCACCGGCCGCACCGGAGCCCGCCTCGGCCTCCAGCTCGGCCTCGTCGACCTTCTTCTGCTGCTGCGGCTTCTTACCGCCCTTGGCTCCCGCCGCCGGGTCCTTCTTCGTCCGGTACCGGTCGAGGACGGCGTCGATGTCGGCGCGGTGCCTCATCGCGTGCAGGATCTGCTCGCGGTACACGCCCGTCGTGTACTGCTCGGTCTGGCTGATGCCGTCGTACTCGACACCCAGCTCGTCCAGCGCGGCGGTCATGGCGGCCTTGAAGTGCTCGGCCCAGTTCGGGTGCGTGGACCCGGCCGGGGCGGGCACCGAGGTCAGCGGCTTGCCGATGTGCTCGGCCCAGGACTCGTCGACACCGGGGACACCGTTCGGAACCTTGCGGTAGCGGTCGTAGTCGTCCCAGGAGATCAGGTGCCGGACGGTGTACCCCCGGCGGCGGATCTCGTCCGCGACCAGGTGCGGGGTCATGACCTCGCGGAGATTGCCCAGGTGGATCGGGCCCGACGGGGAGAGGCCGGACGCGACGACGACCGGTTTGCCAGGCGCACGACGCTCCGACTCGGCGATGACATCGTCCGCGAAGCGGGAGACCCAGTCGGTCTCGGTGCTGCTCTGACTCTGAGCCACGGTCTGCACGTCCTTCTCTCTTGTAGGACTCGTAGGAACACCCTTGTGGGACTCGTAGGGGGCATCGCCCATTCTCCCAGGTCCCACCGGCAGCGCGAAAACGGCTTTACCCGCCGTGGAATACTGGGTGTGATCCCTTGTACCCCTACGGAAACGGCAGCCAGCCCATGGCCTCGGTCAATTCCCTCGCTTCCACGCTCCAGCAGCAGCTGGCGGACGCCCTGACGGCAGCGCTGCCGGATGCCGGCACCGCGGACCCGCTGCTGCGACGAAGCGACCGGGCCGACTTCCAGGCCAACGGCATCCTGGCCCTCGCCAAGAAGCTCAAGGGCAACCCGCGCGAGCTGGCGTCCCAGGTCACGGCCGCGATCCCGGCGGGCGGCCTGATCAAGGAGATCGAGGTCTCCGGCCCCGGCTTCCTGAATGTGACGCTCTCCGACAGGGCGATCATCGAGACCCTCGCCGCGCGCGACGCGGACGACGAGGGCCGGCTCGGTGTCCCGTACAACAGCGCCGCGGGCACCACGGTCCTCGACTACGCGCAGCCGAACGTGGCCAAGGAGATGCACGTCGGTCACCTCCGTTCCGCGGTGATCGGTGACGCGATGGTGCAGATCCTGGAGTTCACCGGCGAGACCGTGGTCCGGCGGCACCACATCGGCGACTGGGGCACCCAGTTCGGCATGCTCATCCAGTACCTGATCGAGCACCCGGGCGAGCTGAACCACGAGGGCGACGGCGGCGCGGCGGACGGCGAAGCCGCCATGTCCTCCCTGAACCGGCTCTACAAGGCCTCGCGGGTGCTCTTCGACTCCGACGAGGAGTTCAAGGCCCGCTCCCGGGACCGGGTCGTGGCGCTCCAGGCCGGTGACGAGGAAACCCTCTCCCTGTGGCAGCGCTTCGTCGACGAGTCGAAGATCTACTTCTACTCGGTCTTCAACAAGCTCGACATGGAGATCCGCGACCCCGACATCGTCGGCGAGTCCGGCTACAACGACATGCTGGAGGAGACCTGCCGCATCCTGGAGGAGTCGGGCGTCGCCGTCCGCTCCGAGGGTGCGCTGTGCGTGTTCTTCGACGATGTGAAGGGCCCGGACGGCAACCCGGTGCCGCTGATCGTCAAGAAGTCGAACGGCGGTTACGGCTACGCGGCGACAGACCTCTCCGCGATCCGCGACCGGGTCCAGAACCTCAAGGCGAACACCCTGCTGTACGTGGTGGACGCACGGCAGTCCCTGCACTTCAAGATGGTCTTCGAGACGGCCCGCCGCGCCGGCTGGCTGAACGAGGACGTCAAGGCCACGCAACTCGCCTTCGGCACGGTGCTCGGCAAGGACGGCAAGCCGTTCAAGACCCGTGAGGGCGAGACGGTCCGGCTGCAGGACCTGCTGGACGAGGCGATCGACCGGGCGTCCACCGTCGTGCGCGAAAAGGCGAAAGACCTCACCGACGAGGAGATCACCGAGCGCGCCACGCAGGTCGGTATCGGCGCGGTGAAGTACGCGGACCTGTCGACGTCGGCCGCCCGCGACTACAAGTTCGACCTGGACCAGATGGTGTCGCTGACCGGCGACACGAGCGTGTACATCCAGTACGCGCACGCCCGGTCCCGCTCCATCAAGCGCAAGGCGGGCGAGCTGAAGTCCCAGCCGCACCCGGAGCTGGAGCTGGCCCCGGCCGAGCGCGCGCTGGCCCTGCACCTGGACCAGTTCGCCGAGGTCGTGGCCGAGGTCGCCGCCGCGTACGAGCCGCACAAGCTGGCCTCGTACCTCTACCAGCTGTCGTCGCTCTTCACGACGTTCTACGACCAGTGCCCGGTACTGAAGCCCGAGGTTCCCGGCGATGTCGCCGAGAACCGCCTCTTCCTCTCGGACCTCACCGCCCGCACCCTGCGCCAGGGCATGGAGCTGCTCGGCATCAGGACCCCCGAGCGCCTCTGACCCGACCGGGGCACCCGCCCGCGCGCACCGGCCCGGTGGCCGTGACCGTTACTCCCACTCCTTGGTCACCCACTGGGCCGTGTCGTACCGGTACATGTACTTCGGCCGCGCCTGGATGCTGCTGGTACGGAACGGCTTCCCGCCGTCGTCGATGCGCAGCGTCCCCTTTCGGCCGCCGCTGCTCCAGTCCAGCTCCAGGTACCAGCTGACGTCGTGGCCTTCGACATGGGCCTTGAGGTCGAACACCTCCACATCGGTGGAGGACACCCGGAACGGAAAGTTCTTCGGCGGCACCCGCACGTCCCCCTGCTGCCCCGCCACCGGGGTGAGGGTGGGCCGGCTGTCGTCGAGGTCGATGTCGAAGGACTGCGGTGTGATGCCGCTCCCGCAGCCCTCCCCCATCGAGTACGCCGACCACGCCAGCGGTACCTTCCGGGACAGCGTCCGCACATGCAGTCCGTTCAGCACGACGGCCTCCCCCGACTTCCCCTGCACGGTGAGTTCGAGCTGCATGCTGCCGCCGTCCACCCCGCCGAGCGCCCTGGCCCAACCGCGGGTGTCCTGCGGCGGGGGCGGCGGAGGCACGTCGTTCGGCTTCTGGTCCAGCACGTAGTGCTGACCGCAGGGCTCTTCCCAGTTGTACGAGCTGATGGTGGCGGACAGCGGCACGCCCCCACTCTGCTGCCCACCCGACCCGGCTCCCGTGCCGTGCCCCCTGGACGGGGCGGAGGCGCCGCCGGACGGCGGGGACGAAACGCTCGCCGAGCCGGAGGGTACGGGTTTGCCCGACTTCTTCGCCCCGCTGGGCGAGGCGGTGGCGCTCGGGCCGAGGCCGGACCGGACGCGCGCGGCCTCGTCCGGGTCCTTCGCGTCCACGGCGGGGGCGTTGCTGAGGTCGTCCGTGTCCGTGCCCGACAGATTGCTGACGACGATCGAGGTGGGCACGGACAGCGCGACGACGGCGACGGCCGCGAGCAGCACGCGCGCTCGCGCGGAGGCCAGGAACCGCCGGCGCCGGCTCGCTTCACCAGTCACGATCGCGGGCTCGGGCGTGAGCTCGGCCCCGTCGCCACCCGCCCCGGCCCCGGACTCGGCCCCGGAGCCACGAACCGCCTCCGGACCCGAGTCGGAAACCGTGTCCGAACCTGCGTCCCGCCCCGGCTCCGCAGAAGCAGGAACAGGAACAGGAGACGGATCAGGAACAGGAGCTGAAACAGGAGCCGCCGCGGCAGGACGTCTCCGCGCCGCATCCGCCACGATCCACCGCCGGTGCAGCTCCACCAGCTCGTCCGGGGTCGCCGCACACAACCGCGCCAGCCGCTCAACCGGCGCGTACTCGTTCGGCACGGCGTCGCCGTTGCAGTACCGGTGCAGCGTCGATGTGCTGACGTGCAGTCTCCCGGCGAGAACCCCGTAACTGCGCCCCGAACGGACCTTCAGTTCCTTCAGCAGAGCCGCGAATTCCCCGGCCTCCGGCGTCGCCACTTCGGCGTTCCCCCTCCTGGTCCGTCCCGGAACACCGTTCCAGGGACGTGGAATCTGCCCAGGTCACAGTACGCGCAGCCATTCCAGCATCCCCAATGGGCTGTTCGGCGTTGCGGCCGGAATCCACCACCCCGCAATCTGGGAACACACCGCAGCGACCACCGGGACAACGCAGTGCGAATCCACTTCCGCATCGAGCTCGTCGATGCCGTGGCCATCGGAGTGGTGATCGTGTCCACCGCGATCGTCATGGTCCTGATCTGCCACAACTGACCGACCGACATCACCGGCCCACACACGGGGAGTACCACCATGCGCAACCACATCCGCACCACCGCCCTTGCCGCGACCGCCCTCCTGGCCGCCCTCTCGCTCACCGCCTGCGGCGGCAACGACAACGGGGACGACGGCAAGGCAGGCGCGGCGGCTCCGGCGGCGAGCACCACCGCCACCACCCCCGACACGGGCAAGGACACCAAGGACGCCAAGGAGACCAACAGCGGCGCGGCCCAGGCCCCCGCCGAGAACGCCTCCACCACCTCCACCACATCCACCACCTCCAAGGGCTCCACCGGCGGCAGCAAGAGCGAAAAGAGCAGCGCCGGGAGCGGCAGCAAGTCACCCGTCACCTGCACCGGCTCGAACACCAAGGTCACCGTCAGCAAGGTGAGCCGCCCCATCAACCACCTGCTGCTCACCGCGACCAACACGGGCTCTCGCCCCTGCTACGCGTACCACGCGCCGGCACTCCGGTTCGACGACGCCCAGGCCGCCTTCCCGGTCCTCCGCGACAGCATCCCGCAGGCCGTGGTCACGCTCGCGCCGGGCCAGTCCGCGTACGCCTCCATCGGGCTGTCCGGTGAGCCCGACGGGACGGACCTGCACAAGGGCAAGCACCTCACGGTGTACTTCATGCCCAAGAGCAACTCGGGCTCCACGGGCGCCCCCGCCGAACTGACGCTCCCGGCCAACACCTCTTGGGGCGACAACGGCTTCGTCACCTACTGGCAGAGCAACATGGCCGACGCCCTCACCTACTGAGCCCGGTCCACACACCTGGTCCGCCAACTCGCCGCCTCCCGAGGGAAGTAGATCGCACGATCGGCGATCGAAACCTGAAGGAGGCGGCAAGCGGCGCTGCCCCGAACACAGAGCACATACGGACAGGGCGAAGTCGATTGATTTTCGATCGATTTCAATCGAGAATCAATGCATGCATCGTTTCCTGACAGCCGCACTCCGGGCCGGTATCGCCGCAGCGATCCTGCTCGGCCTCTTCGGTCAGATCGTCGTCATCCCGACGACGGCAGCCGATGAGGTCGACCGCTTCCCGCCCTACGCCCCGTTCGCCGCGCCGTACGTCACGGTGGCGATCGTCGGCATCGCCTGCGTCCAAGTGGCGCTCGTCGCGGTGTGGATGCTCCTCGCCATGGTCCAGCGCGGCGCGATCTTCACGACGTCGGCCTTCCGATGGGTCGACACCATCATCGGGTCCTCGCTCGTGGCCACGCTGCTGGCGATCGGGGTCACCGGACATCTGACCCTGGCCAGTATTCCGTCTCCCGACGACGGCATGGAGGTCCTCAGCGCCCTGGCCGCCTCGATCACGAGCGTCGCCGTGGGGGCCGCGTTCGCGATGCTCATCACCATCATGCGAAGCCTTCTGCGCAAGGCGACGGATCTGCAGACCGAAATCGCTGCGGTGGTCTGATGGCGATCATCGTGGACATCGACGTCCAGCTCGCCAGACGCAAGATGTCCGTCGGCGAGTTCGCCGCTGCCGTCGGCATCACACCCGCCAACATCACCGTGCTGAAGAACGGCCGCGCGAAGGCGGTGCGGTTCACGACGCTCGACGCGATCTGCCGCACACTCGGCTGTCAGCCCGGCGACGTGCTGCGCTGGGTACCCGACGACGGCACGGACGCCGACCCGGGCGCTTCTCCCTGATCACCGTACGGAGCAGAGGAAGATGCCGACCGGACTGCGGACGCCAGGGCGAGGTCACGGCCGCCGAGGCCGTCCGCCGCACGGCCGCCATGGACGACCCGCGCGGCTGGGAGGTGTTCGTTCCCCGGACGGTCACCAAGCGCGAGGTGCACCGCATCCGAGCCGTCCCGCAGGTCTCCGGCTGGCGCTACTTCCCCGACTCGAATGGCCGCGCACCCTGCACCTGCTTCGGCTGCCGGGTGCGCGGCGAGTACGGATCACAGCGCCTGCGGCAGCGTCGGCCGCACCCCCTCGACGGCCCAGCCCCCGCGAGTTCCGTCCTCCTCCGCCGGATCGCCGCGGCGAGCAACCCGGACGACCCGGCCCAACTCACCGAGATCCTCCGCTGGTTCGGCATGCGCCGACGCGGACCGCTCGACCAGCTGGTCCACCTCGCGGACCACCCCGCCCCGGAGGTCCGGGCGGCCCTCGTCGAGGCGGTCCACCGCTGGAAGGCACCGGGCGTCGGCGCACTCCTTCAGCGCCTCTCCCAGGACCCCGACGCCACTGTCCGGGAGGCCGTCGAGTGGACCACGCCCGAGCAGGAGGACTGACCGAACTCGCACCACACCACCTTGCCCGGGTTCCGCTCCCCCACTCCCCACAGATCCGCGAGCGCCGCCACGATCACCAGCCCGCGCCCCGACTCCCCGTCCGGCTCCCGTGCCCCCGGCTGCCCGCCCCCGCTGTCGTGGACCTCGACCCGCAGCAACTTCCCTTCCTCACGCAGCAGCAGCCGCACCAAGTACCCCCGCCCTGGCGGCACCCCGTGCACCAGCGCATTGGTGGACAGCTCGCTCACACACAGCAGTACGTCATCCAGCCGCGCACCGAACCCCCAGTCGGTGACAGCTCCTCGTACGAACTCCCGCGCCGCAGACACCGATCGGCGCTCGCGCCGGTAGACCCGCTCGCGCAGCAGCGAGAGTTGCATCGTCTCGTTCATGGGACGAGAGTCACACTCCGTGACTACGCTGCCGCATTGACGTGCTCCCTGGCCTAAAGTCCAGGGATTCCGGCCTGGGTCGTGTGACCCTTCCGGGGGCTTCCTGCTTCAACGCGCTGTGCCGGGACTTTCGTCCTGGTCTTACCGGCGCTCTGCGAGGCGTTTAGCGTCTCCGCCCGTCCGGCGGCGACGATACGGCGTCCTTC
>NZ_JBEOVN010000018.1:0-65123 GCF_040295565.1 Streptomyces sp. NPDC002785
GGAAGGAAGCGACGCAGAGCGTCGCTGACTGACGACAACGCCGCAAGCGGAGTCGCAGGGCGTCGGGAGCCCGCTCCCTGTCGTGGGGGAGGTCGTTACGGAGCGGCTCGCCGCAGTTCGATGGTCCCCCTGCCCGAATCACTCTGCAGCCACGGCTGCCGGTGTCCGCTTCATGTTTCCGCCCCCGTGGCCATGTCTTCCGGTGAATTTCACCGGTGGTCATGACCACGATCCGCCAGGCGGGGCGGGCGGACGCGGGTCTTGAACGACTTCAGAGGTGGGGCCCGGAGCCGGGGCTCCGGTGTGGGGGGCTCGGAGGTGGGGGATGGAGCAGCTGCCCGGGTCAGCAGGTACCCATGACCTTGCCCGCCGAGGATGCCGGCGGGCAAGGGACTTGAGCCAGTTCTGAGCTTCCGGGACCGTTCTGACCTGCTACTTCTTCTTGTTTGCCGGGGCTCCGGCAGGCTGCGGCTTCTTGAAACCGATGTCCTGGTAGTGGGGCGCGCCGAAGCCGAAGGCGCCGACGTTCGCCAGCTTTTTGTCGGTCGCCACGAGCTGCGGACGCTGGTAGAGCGGAATCGATCCGGCGGCGGCCCAGATCCGGGCGTCCGCCTGCTTCATCAGGTCCCGGGCGGTCCCCTCGTCGAGCTCCGAGACCGCCTGGTCGAAGAGCTGGTCGATGTGGTCCGTACCGACGCGGGCGTAGTTCTGCTCGACCAGCAGGGAGCCGTCGGTGGCAGGCACCGGCTTGGCGAAGATCGGGCGGTCGTCGGTCGCCGGGTAGGCGGTGGCCGGCCAGGAGTAGAGCGCCAGGTCGTAGTCGCCGGAAGCGACGTGGTCCTGGAAGTAGCTGTCGTCGGAGACCTTGGTGATGGCCGTACGGATGCCGATCGAATCGAGCATCGCCGCGATCTTGTCCCCGACGGCACGCACCGGTTCCGACCCGGGCCCGGCCGGCAGGACGAAGCGCAGGGTCAGCGCCTTGCCGTCCTTGCCGAGCGGGCCGCGGTGCGTGTCGGGGGCCTGGGCGGGGGCCGCGGTGCCCGCGGAGGCGTACGCACCGGCGGCACCGCCCGACCGCTGGTCCTGGGCGGCGTCCTTGGAGGGGACGTCGTCAAAGGCGCCGGGCTCGGCCAGGTAGCCGGCCTGGCGCAGCAGAGCGGCGCTGTGGATCGCGGCGGCGGGGGCGGGGGCGAGGACCTGGGGGGCGTCACGGGCTCCGTCGCCGTCGCCGGGCTTGCTGTCGTCGCCGATGCCGGTCTTGCCGGGCTTCTCGGACGGGGCCGCCTTGTCGCCCTTCCCGGCGGTGGTGTCCTTCGCCTTCGTGCCCTTCTTCTCGACCTCGCTGCCCGCCTTGGCGCCGTCCGGCTTCTTGACCGCGCCCTCCCTCGTCCAGCCCGCGTCGGCCAGCAGCGCCTGCGCCTCCTCGGTGTCCTGGCCGCCGAGTGCCCCGCTGCTGTCCTTGTAGGCCGGCTGACCGACCAGGGCCAAGTGGCTGCCGAGTGGCGTGGCGGGCAGACCGAGCGGTTTGAGTACGGTGTCGACGAGCTCCTGGCGGTTCAGGGCCCGGGCGACCGCCCTGCGTACCCGGTCGTCGGCGAGCGGCCCGGACTCGCCGTTCAGTGCGAGCTGGGTGTAGGCGGGCTCCAGCGACTTGCGGACCGCGTACGCGCGCAGCTTGCCCTGCTCGGCGGCGTACGCCTGGGCGGCTGCCCGGTTCTTCTCCCTGGCCGCCTGTGCGGCCGCGGCCTCCTTTTCGTCCGAGCCGTGTGCCTCGGCCCAGGAGCGCAGCGCGGCGGCCGGGCCGGCCCCGGAGCCGGGGCCATGGGCGAGCGGCTGTCCGTTGCCGCCCTTGTCGCGGGCCGCCTGCACGATCCGGTGCGCCGCCGCGGCGTCGATGCCGGCGACGTCGACCTTCCCCTCGGTCAGGGCCTCGGTGCGGTCCTGCGGCTTGACGGCCCGGAAGACCAGCGAGTCGAGCTTGGCCCGGCTGCCCCACCAGCGCGGACTACGGACCAGGGTGACCTCGCCCTTCGCCGTGTCCACGCTGCCCAGCCGAAACGGTCCCGCAGTGGCCTTGAGGGTGGTCCGCGCGCCGTCGTTGAAGGCGCCGGGGGAGCCGGTCACCTCCTTCGGGTACAGCGGGGAGAAGAGCGAGCGCCAGTCCGCGTACGGCTTGGCGAAAGTGACCCGGACCTCCTGGTCGTCGGCGCCGCGCTCGATCTTCTCGATCCGCTCGTAGCCGGCGTTGCGGGCCGTCCAGAACGCCGAGTCCTTGCCGTTCAGCGCCCGCCACTGGGCCACGAAGTCGGGCGCCCCGATATCCCGGCCATCGCTCCACACCGCCTGCGGGTTGATCCGGTAGAGCACCACCTGCCTGGGCTCGCGCTCGACCACCTTCGCGGACTTCAGATAGTCCGGATTGAGCTGCGGCCTGCCCTTGGCGTCCAGCGGGAAGAGCGTCGGCAGCAGGGCGCCCGTGATGCGGGTGGTGGAGCTGTCCGCGTCGGCCTGGAAGGCGTTGAGGGTGGTGGGCATGGCGTCGATCGCCCAGTTGACCGTGCCCCCCGCGGCGACCAGGTTCCGGGCCGCGACCGCGATGTCCTGGGGGGCAACGGCCCCGGCGGAGCCGCCACCGTCGTCGGAGCTGCAGCCTGCCAGTACGGGGAGCGTCAGCACACCCGCCGTGAGGAGCGCGAGCGAGCGGCGCTTTCGGGCCGTCCCCCTCGGGACGCCGACGTGGGACATGGCTGATACCTCCGGGGCCGGCCCGGCCCACCCGCACGCGAATGGGCCGGATTGTGCGTTTCTGGTGGCATATGCAGTTGATCACACTGGTTCCGTCCGTCCACTGAAGGCGCCCCCGCGCGCGAGGCGGCGCAGACACGGCGTCAGCGCCCTCGAATCCCACCCGTGCGGCGGAACGCCCCGAAGAGGCCGGGAAGGCCCGGACTCGTCACAACCGGGGCGTGACGCGCGACACTCCCGCCGGCATCGTCCCCGGTTCCGGGCCCGATCGCCGGGTCGCGGGTGACAGAGGGTGGACCTAGCCTCACCCATGTGATGCCGCTCGTGAGCCGTACCCGGATATCCACACCGGGCCGGGCCCTTCTCGCCGTGCTGTCGACGGTGTGCTGGCCGGCCCTCCTCGCCGCGCCGACCGCTCACGCCGACGATCCCGTCACACTGTCCAAGAACGGGCAGATCACCGACAAGGTGGGGGCGCTCGGGAACCGCAGGAACCAGGTCACGGCCGCACTCGACCGGCTGTACGCCGACCGCCGCATCCAGCTCTTCGTGGTGTACGTACGGGACTTCTCCGGCCGGTCCGCGCAGAGCTGGGCCGATGAGACGGCCCACCGCAACGGCCTCGGCCGCCAGGACGTCCTGCTCGCCGTCGCCACCCACGACCGGCAGTACGCGTACACCGTCGAACAGGGCTCACGCCTCACCGACGCCCAGCTCCAGGACGTGGCGAGCAGGGCGATCGAGCCCGCGCTCAGGGAGCACGACTGGGCCGGCGCGGCGATCGGCGCCGCGAACGGGTACTCCGCCGTGCTGGCCGGCAAGACCGTGCCCACCCCGACGATCACACCCGGCGTCACCGATCCCGGAACCGGGGGTTTTGGCGCGACGAGCGCCGTGGACCTGATTCTGCCGGTGGTCGTCGTCGGCGGGGCGGCAGCGGTCGCCGGCTGTGCGTACGTCCGGCGCAGGAGGCGGTTCACGACCCGCACCACGCCCGGTGCGACCGGCTGGGGACCGGGCACGTCCGGATCGGGCGGGCCGCCCCGGCCGCCGACTCCGTAGCCGGAGCCTGACGTCCAAACGAGGAGACGCGATGCCCCGCCCGACTGCGCCGGGTGGTGTTGCAGGGTCTTCGCGCCCCGGCGGTTTCAGGGCGGGCAGGGCCCCCGGCGGCGGCCTCCTGAACCGCTCAGAACATGCTCAGCAGCTGCTCGACCGTGCGCTCGGCGGCCGGCTTCCCGTCGGGCAGCGCCAGTTCGAACCAGACGGTCTTGCCGCGCGGTGTCCGTCTGGACCCCCAGGCCGCACTCAGCAGCCCGACCAGCTGCAGCCCGCGCCCGCCCTCGTCGGTGTCGCGTGCCCGCCGTCGCCGCGGCTGGACGAGACCCGCGTCCCACACCTCGCACACGAGCGTACGGTCGCGCAGCAGTCGGAGCCGGATCTCGCCCTCCCCGTACCGCAGGGCGTTGGTGACCAGTTCACTGACCAGTAGTTCGGTGGTGTCCACCAGCTCCTCGAGGTCCCAGGTGAGCAACTGGTCACGGGCCAGTTCGCGGGCCCGGCCGACGGAGCGGGGTTCGCGGGGCAGCCGCCAGTCGCCGACCGCGTCGGCCGGCAGCCCCTGGATGCGCGCCATGAGCAGGGCGATGTCGTCCTCGCCGTGCCGGGTGTCGAGGGTGGTCAGTACGTGGTCGCAGACGTCTTCGAGCGGCCGTTCCGGTTCGACGAGCGCGCTGCGCAGGGCATCCAGTCCTTCGTCGAGCGGGTGGTCGCGGGACTCGACGAGGCCGTCCGTGTAGAGGGCGAGCAGGGCACCCTCCTTCAGTTCGACCTCGACCTCCTCGAAAGGTTCGCCGCTGACGCCGAGCGGCATCCCGGGCGGCACGTCGAGCAGCATGGCGGGTTCGCCCGGCTCGACCACGGCAGGGGGGAGATGGCCGGCGTTGGCGAAGGTGCACCGCCGGGTGACCGGGTCGTAGACCGCGTAGACGCAGGTCGCGAGGTACACCTCGGAGAGGTCTGCCTCGCGGGACCTGTGAGCGGCCCGTGAGAGCCACTGGGCGCCGCCGCCGAAACCATCGGATGAGGAGCTGCTGCCGCCGGGGGTGCCGAGCCCGCGGGCGACCTCGTCGAGCGCGGAGAGCACCTCGGCCGGTTCCAGGTCCAGGAGAGCCAGGGTCCGTACGGCGGTTCGCAGTTCGCCCATGGCCACGGCGGCCCGCAGGCCACGGCCCATGACGTCGCCGACGACGAGAGCGGTCCGGTGGCCGGGGAGTTCGATCACGTCGAACCAGTCGCCGCCCACCTCGGTGGCGGTGTTGCCGGGGAGGTAGCGGCAGGCGATGTCCAGGCCGGCGGCCACGGGGTCACCGGGTGGCAGGAGACTGCGCTGGAGGATCAGCACGCGCTCGTGCTCGCGCCGGTAGAGGCGGGCGTTGTCGATACAGACCGCGGCGCGGGCGGCGAGTTCGGTGGCCAGTGCACGGTCTCTCTCGCCGAAGGGTTCGCTGCCCTTGGTGCGGGAGAACTGGACGAGACCGACCACCGTGTCGTGAGCGACCATCGGTACGGCGAGCGTGGACTGGACGAAGCCCCGGTCGTCGCCGGGCACATCCTCGACATGACCGGTGCGCAGGGCAATGGCACAGGGCGAGCTGTACGAGAAGCGGTGTACGGCGCCGAGCTCGGGCGGACCGGTGCCCGTGTCGGGTGCGAAGGCGTCCGCGGCGGTGACGGGCAGGGCGTCCGACACGGCGCTGGCAAGGGCGACGCGGCGCAGTTCGGCTGAGCCGCCGACGGACTCCTGACGGAGCGAATCCCAGCTGCCGGGCGGTGCGTCGTCGCCGGTGAGCAGCCCCTGGTAGAGGTCGACGGAGGCGAGGTCGCAGAAGCCGGGCACCGCGACATCGAGGAGTTCGCGGGCGGTGGTCTCCAGGTCGAGGGAGTTGCCGATTCTGGCACTGGCCTCGTTGAGCAGGGCGAGATTGCGGCGGGCGCTGGCTGCCTCGCGGGCGGCGATGTGCCGGCGGGTCACATCGGTGGCCAGTCCGGCGATGCCGATGGGGCGGCCCGATCCGCTGTGCACACGGTAGAGGTTCATGGACCAGTGGCGGCTTTCGCTGTCGCCGGGCGCGGTGCCGACGAGCTGGAGATCGGTGACGGATGCGCCGGTCTCCAGAACGCGCTCCAGCGTGGCGGTGAGCCGGTCGGCCTCGGGGCGGGACAGGTAGTCGTCGACCGTACGGCCGCGGTGGTCGGCGGCCTGGCCGCCGAAGACGGTGGCGAAGCGCTGGTTGGCCCGTATCACCGTGAGGTCCGTACCGAACAGGACGAAACCGAAGGGGGATTGGCCGAATATGGCCTGTGATGCAGCAAGGTCCGTCTCGATGCGGCGCAGCGCGCGGACGTCCACGACGATGCAGAGCGCGGCCCGTTCCCCCGTCTCCGTCTCGCTCGGCATCACATAGATCTCGGCGAGCCCGTGCACGGGGTCCTCGCCCGGTATCCGGAAGGGGACGAGGCCTGTCCACTCCTTGCCGTCGAGGATCTCGCGGACCCGGCGGTGGCCGTCCGTGCACAGTTCGGCAGGCATGAACGCCTCGACCGGATCCATGCCCACCGCTTGGTCTGCGGAAATGCCGAAGAGGCCGGCGGCCCGCCGGCTCCACTGCTCGATCAGGCCGTCGGGGCCGATCGAGAAGGAGGCGACCCTGATGTAGTCATAGATCGAGCCGGGCGGGCTGCTCTGCCACACAATGCCGCCCGCCGTCCCAGGTATTTCGCTCACGCGACCGTCCCCTCCAGCTCACACACCGGACCGGTCCTGCCCGCAGTATTCAGCACTGCGGCCCCTACCGACACGGCGTTCACGATCACAGCACGGTCTCAGTCCCTTTCAGCCAGGTTCTGCCCGACCTCTGGTGATCGCTGTGCGTCCCACCCCCACTCCTAACCAGGCAGGGCCAGCTCGAACCACACGGTCTTGCCGGTCTTTCCGCGCCTGGTCCCCCAGCGGCGAGCAGAACAGGCCACCAGCTGCAGCCCTCTGCCACCCTCGTCGTCGGGTCCCGCCCTGCGTTCGGTGGGCGGATCCGGAAGCGGATCGGAGACTTCCACGAGCAGTCCGGGGCGGGTGGCGGGGGCGTGACCGTTGAGATGAGGGCGCAGCAGCCGTACGCCGATAGGGCCCGATGTGTACTGCATGGAGTTGGTCACCAACTCGCTGACCAGCAGAACTGCTATATCCCCGACGGCAGCGTCGAGCCCCCAGCCGCGCAACGCCTCATGAACGGCATGCCGCGCGGAACACACGGCGCCCGGCACAGCCGGAAAGGTCCACTCGGCGCAGTCGCCTTCGGTGTCGATCACGCCGATCACTTCCCAAGACCAGCAACGGGGAACGTCCTGTTTACGGGGGTTAATCAGGACATACCCGATATTTGGGGTGGCCTATCGCCGGGATCGACACGTGGGGCGTACGGGTGTATGGCCGCGCGCACGCACCGTTGCGGACGGGGAGAGGGGCGCACGGGGCAATCGGCGCGCGCCGCCGTAATCCACGCCGTCATCGCTCGCCGCAGCGTTCCGCATCAGTGGGGGCGCCGTCCGGCAGGCGGCGCATCGCCTCCGCGACCGCGGGCAGGTCCTGATCCAGCCAGTCGACCGCGTCGCTCTCGCCGGGCCCGAGCCAGCGCAATTCGTCATGGTCCTGGAGCGGTGCGGGCACCCCGGACACCAGGCGGGCCGTCCACACCCGCAGCACGTACCCGGGCTTCAGCGGCCACTCACCGGGGATGCGCTCCAGCGGTTCCGCCTCCACGCCGAGCTCCTCGCGGAGTTCCCGTACGAGCGCCTGCTCGCCGCTCTCCCCCGGCTCCAGCTTCCCGCCCGGCAGCTCCCACCGGCCGGCCAGCTCGGGCGGGGCGCTCCGGCGCGCGGCCAGCAGGCGGCCCCGGTCGTAGACGGCTCCGGCCACCACCACACGATCGTTCATGAGCCGGAGCGTAACGCCCCCGCCCCGCTCCCGGCGGACCCCCTCCTAACGGGCGTCCTGGCCGATGCGCTCCACCCAGTACAGCTGCTTGTGGCCATGGGTATCGAGCTTGTCGGCAATCTGCTGGGCCTCGCCCTGCGTGGCATATCTGCCGACGCGGTAGCGATTGCCGTTGTCGTCCTGCCGTATCACCAGCCACAGGAGCTCGGCACCGCTGTCGCTCATCGCGCCCCTGCCCGGCATCGCACCCCTCCCTCGAACGGCATGTACGTCTCTAAGGATCCCCAGGAAACCGCAGTACGCATATGCCGGACCCTACGCCTGACCTTCACTCAACGGATGCGTAATTTCACAAGGAGATACCGATCCGGCCATAAATGACGGGGCACACCCAGTCGGATGCGCCCCCGCAGGCAGCTACGCCCCGGCCCCGGTGCCGCGTTGCCCCGGTCCCTACGGCGCCTCCGTCGCCGCCGTGCGCACCGTCGGCGGTGGCGGTCCAGGTGATGCCCACGTTCGAACAGAAGCCCAACAGTTCGTTGACGGCCGCGAGCTTCGCACAACTGCGCCTGGGAGCCGGGACATCGAGCCCGGCCGGAAAGTCCGTGGCCGGCGCCGCCGGCATCCCGGTCGGCGCCTCGGCCGTCTTCGGTGCGGCCGTGTCCGTCATCGGTGACTTCCCGTTCGCCGCCCGGTGTGCGAGTACGAACGGGAAGACAGGGGCGGGACATGACAAGCCATGACAGCCGGTGATTGCCGCTCGGTTACGGGACCCGCCAGAGCATCAACTTGTCGTCACCGACCCCCTGCAGCGCCCTCCGCGCATCGGTCACCTGACCGGAAGGTGGTAGGCGATCCGGAAACGATCGGCGGGCACCACCACATCAGCCGTCTCGACCGGGCGACCCGATGCGTAATACGTACGCTCGATCACCATCACCACATGGCCCGGTACGCCGCCGAGCGCCAGGAGCTCCTCCGCCAGCCCCGGGCGCGCGCCGACCTGCTCGGCCACGTTGTCCACGACGACATCGATCGCGGCCATCCGCTCGACCACGCCGCAGCCGCCCAGCGGGCCCTCCTCCGGCAGCATCACGGGCGTACGCCCCGTCACAGCGAGGGGTTCCCACGAAGTGGAGAGCATCATCGGCTCCCCGGCCTCCCGGAAGGTGTATCTCGTACACATCACCCGGTCGCCCGGCTCGATGCCCAGGCGCTCGGCGATCTCACTGCTCGCGCCCTCCTGCTCGCTGCGGGACTCCCAGGTCCCGCGCACCCCCTCCGCCGTCTGCTCCTGGCGGAACGGGCTGGCCCCGGCCCCGGTCCGGTAGCCGGAGCGAGCGATCCGGCGCGGGACCGGGCGCTCACGCACATACGTACCGGAGCCGGAGCGCCCCTCGACCAGGCCCTCGGCCATGAGCACCTTGCGCGCCTCCAGCGCGACGGTGTCCGAGACTCCGTACTCCTCGCGGATACGGGCCTGCGAGGGCAGGCGCGCATGCGGCGGCAGCGAACCGCTGACGATCTTCTCTCTCAGATCGCCCGCAACGCGCAGATAGGCGGGCTGCTCACCGAAAGTCACAAGCCACTCCCAACAGGTTGACAGTCTGCAACAGCCTCGCAACCGTCGGTTGTGGATCGCAAGTGCAGGCCAGGGTTTCACCCGAAGTGATGATTCATCATGCTGGACACGAGTGACACCGCGGCCAAGTTCACCCACATCACTACGCGTTGGCAGGGCCGAGCCGAAACGAGTGGGCCAGAAAGGACATGGGCATGACAATCTCTCCTTTCGTATTCCTCACTGCCGACGTCCCGGCCGACAGCGAAAGATTGACCGACCCACGAGAATCGCACAAGGGTGCGTTGAGGTGTGCCATACCTTCACCACTCAGCCACCACACGCCTGACATGCTGACGGGTATGGCCATGTATCTCTGCTCGCAGGACGGCACCCGCGCCGAAACCACCACCCTCACCTGGTGCTGCCCGGTCTGCCGCGGCCCCTGGGACCTCGATTTCGAGGTCGCCGGGCCGATCTCGCTCAACTCCCTGACCGGACGCGTCAATTCACTGTGGCGTTACGAAGAGGCGCTGCCCCTCGCCTCACCCACGACCACCCTCGGCGAGGGCCGCACCCCACTCGTCCCGCTCACCGGCACGGTCACGGCCAAGCTGGACTTCCTGATGCCGACGCTCTCCTTCAAGGACCGCGGCGCCGTGATGCTCGCCGAACTGGCCCGCCGTCTCTCGCCCGAACGCGTCATCGCGGACAGCAGCGGCAACGCCGGCACGGCCGTCGCCGCGTACTGCGCCCGCGCCTCGCTCCCCTGCACGGTGTACGTCCCCGAAGGCACGTCCCCGAAGAAGACCGAACAGATACGGGCCCACGGCGCCCGCCTGGAGATCGTCCCCGGCGACCGTGAGGCCACCGCGCTGGCCGCCCGTACCGCCGCCGACGCCCCCGGCACCTTCTACGCCTCGCATGTCTTCAACCCGTACTTCCTGCACGGCACGAAGACCTACGTGTACGAGATGTGGGAGGACCTCGGCGGCCGCCTCCCGGACGCCATCGCCGTACCGGTCGGCAACGGCACCCTCCTCCTCGGCGCGGCCCTGGCCACCGCCGAACTCCACGCCCAGGGGCTGATCGACGAACGCCCGGCGCTGATCGCCGTACAGGCCGAGGCCGTATCACCGCTGGCCGCCGCCTTCCGCGCGGAAGCGGACGGGCTGCTCGACGCACCGGCCGGCGCAGCCACCCCCACCCTCGCCGAGGGCATCGCCATCCCACGCCCGCCGCGCGCCCGTGCCATCCTGGCCGCGGTACGGGAATCGGGCGGCACCTTCCTGACGGTGACCGAGGAGCAGATCCGTACGGCACAGCTGGATCTGGCCGCCCGCGGGTTCTACGTGGAGACGACGGGCGTCGCCTGCTGGGCGGCGGTCGGTGGCTGGACGGACCGGAGCGTCGTCGTACCCCTGTGCGGCGCAGGCCTCAAAACCGGCCTCGCCGGCTGACGGGCGGCCACCGGCCTTTCACCCGCGCGCCGCGCGCCGTGCACCACCGCTCGGCGCGCGCGTCCATACCTTCGTACGGTGAGCCTCTCGCGCGTCTGTCTCCTCACGACCCTGACATCCCTGACGTCTCTCGTCGCGGGCGCCCTGATCGCGCCGCTGCCGCCCCTCTCGTACGCGGCCGCTCCGCTCCCGCCCGCGTCCGCGGCCTGCGGCCGGGACACCGACCCCGCCTGGGCGCCGACCTCCACCCGGTTCGGCGAGGCCGACGGATACGACCCCTACTCCGGCAATGGATATCTGGCCCACCGAGTGCCCCCCAGGGGCGCCGGATATGCCGCGTCGGGCGAGAAGACCGGCTGGCCGCTGTTCACTCCGCGCTACGACGGCGCCTTCGTCTCCGGCCTGTTCGGGCGCGACAAGGACCTCGCTGCCGGCCGTGAGGTGGCCGCCGCACTGCCGGCCTGGACGACCCTCGACGTACGCGTCGGCAACGAGACCTACGGCTCGGCCACGCCTCCGGGCCGGATCTCGCGCTACCGCCGGACGGTGTTCCTGCGCTGCGGTCTGGTGCGTACGTCGCTGCGCTGGACCACGGCCGACGGGCGCGCGACGGACCTGACGTACGAGGTGCTCGCCGACCGGTCCGATGTGCACACCGGCGCCGTGCGGCTGCGCATGACGCCGCGCTGGAGCGGTACGGCGACCGTCACCGGCCGCCTCGACCCGCGGGGCGCACGCCGGATCACGCTCAACAACGACGGAACGTTCCGCACGCAGGGCACCGGGACAGCGGGCGCGATCGTCCAGACGATGCGCACCGGCGGACCGGAGTCGGCGCACGTACGCGGCACCGACCGGGTGCGCAGCACGGTCCGGGTACGCAACGGGCGCACGTACACCTTCGAGAAGTACGTCGCAGTGGACACCGCGCTCACCTCGTCCGCCCCGCGCACCGCCGCCCGCGAGGCATCCCGGCGCGCGGCCCGGCGTGGCTGGTCCGGTGTCCTCGCCGCGAACGCCGCCGCCTGGCGGCAGGCCTGGGCGGCCGACATCTCCGTACCGGACAGGCCACAGCTGCAGCAGTGGCTGCGGTCGGCGCAGTACGGGCTGCTCGCCTCCACCCGGACCGGGTCCCGCGACAGCATCGCACCGGCCGGTCTGACCAGCGACAACTATGCCGGCATGGTGTTCTGGGACGCCGAGACCTGGATGTATCCGGGGCTGCTCGCCACCCGCCCCGAACTGGCCCGTTCGGTCGTCGAGTACCGCTACCGCACACGCGAAGCAGCCCGCAGCAACGCCCAGAAGCTGGGATTCCGGGGCCTGTTCTACCCATGGACGAGCGCGAGCAAGGGCGACCTCTGGACCGAGTGCCGGAGCTGGGACCCCCCGCACTGCCTCACCCAGATCCACCTCCAGGGCGATATCTCGCTCGCCGTCTGGCAGTACTACCTGGCGACCGGGGACCGCGACTGGCTGGCCGGGCACGGGTGGCCGCTGCTTCAGGGGATCGCCGACTTCTGGGCCTCGCGGGCCACCGCGAACGACGACGGCAGCTACTCGGTGAAGGAGGTCGCGGGCCCCGACGAGTACAGCAACGGCGTCACCGACGGGGTCTTCACCAACGCGGTCGCGGCCACCGCCCTGCGCAACGCCACCCGCGCGGCGCAGTTGCTCGGGCACCCCGCACCGGCCGAGTGGACGCGGGTCGCGAACGGTCTGCGCATCCCGTACGACCCGAAGCGGAAACTCTTCCTTCAGTACGCGGGCTACAACGGCTCGACGATCAAACAGGCCGACACGGTGCTGCTGATCTACCCGCTCGAATGGCCGATGGAGCCGGGCGCCCGGGCGGCCACACTCGACTACTACGCCGCGCACACCGATCCGGACGGTCCGGCAATGACGGACTCGGTCCATGCGATTGCCGCGGCCGCTATCGGGGCACCCGGCTGCGCAACGTACACCTATCTCCAGCGCGCCGTGCGCCCGTTCATGCGCGGCCCGTACGCCCTGTTCAGCGAGGCCCGCGGCGCGAAAGCGGGCGCGCAGGACCTGCTGTCGGGCGCGCCCGCCCAGGACTTCCTCACCGGGAAGGGCGGATTCCTCCAGGTCTTCACACACGGTCTGACGGGCCTTCGGCTGCGGGAGGACGGGGTGCGCCTCGATCCGTTGCTGCCGCCACAGCTGGGCAAGGGCGTCACGCTGACGGGGCTGCGCTACCGGGGCCGTACGTACGACATCGCGATCGGCCCCCTGACGACGACGGTCCGGTTGACCTTCGGCACCCCCTTCACCGTCCACACCCCTACCGGCCCCCGCCTCCTCACCGGCACGCTGACCCTCCCCACCCGCCGCCCCGATCTCGCCCGGACGGCGGACGCGGCCCGCTGCCGCCCGACAACAGCGACTTCCGAGACGCCCGGCCTGTACGCGGCCGCCGCGGTGGACGGCAGCCCGGCCACGGCCTGGTCCCCGAACGGCGCGACGGGCACACTGACGGTGGACTTGGGGCGCGCGGCCCCGGTGACCTCGATCGAGCCGGAGTGGACGGACGCACGCTTCTCCTCCTACCGCCTGGAGACATCGGTGAACGGCACGGACTGGCAGCCGTACCGGTCGGGGGCGACGGCCCGTCTGGTGCGGCTGACGGTCACTTCGCAGGACACGGAGAAGCCGGTGGGTGTGCGGGAGTTGAGGGTCGCGCAGCCTTAGACCGACCGGCACATGGGGGACCGGAACGGTTCTCCGAGCCGGCCGGCCTGCCCGACGAACCGCTTCCTCGCCCACTCACCGGCCGGCGTATCCCCTCAAGGCGTGCGGAGGTGCGTTCGCCAGGACGTGCACCTGCGGGTCCCCCGGACTGCTCAGATGCCGGGTGGGACAAGTCGGGTGTAAGGAACGCCGACACTGGTGCCACCAGGGGTGACGACCCTGACGGTGACTGCGCCCACCGCACCGGGCGGTACCGTGACTATCAGCTGGGTGTCGGAGACCACGGTGAAGCCGGCAGGCACGCTCCCGAACAGTACTGCGGTGGTATACGTCAGTCCGACGCCGGTGAAAGTCACCGTGTTCCCGCCTGCCGACGGCCCCTGGTTGGGTACCAGACCAACGACGACCGGCGCACTCAGATACACGTAGGGCGCACCGTTGCTCGTGCCACCGGGCGTGGTGACGGTGACCTGGACGGTGCCGGCGACACCGGGCGGAGCCGTCGCTCTGATCTCCGTGGCCGAGACAATGATGTAGTTGGTCGCCGCCGTCACACCGAAGCGAACCGCCGTTGCCTGAAGGAGATTCGCACCGGTCAGCGTCACGGAGTTGCCACCGCCCACCTGCCCGGCCCCGGGGATGGCACTACTGAGAACCGGTGCGCCGACGTAGTAGTAGAAGACGCCAGGGCCGCTGGTACCGCCGGGCGTGGTGACCGTGACGGGAACCGGACCCGGGCCGCCGGCGGGGACAGTCGCAGTCAGCTGATTCGCCGAGACGAAAGCGAACGAACTCGCGGCGTTCGCACCGAAGTGAACGGAGGTCGTTCCGGTGAAGCCGGTCCCGGACAAGGTGATGCTGTTCCCACCCCCGAGTGGCCCCTGGGCCGGAGCCACACTGCCCAGAACCGGAACGGCGACATACGTGTAGGGGATCCCCGCGCTGGTGCCGCCGGGGGTGGTGATCGTGACATTCACGGTGCCGACGGGCGCGGCGGGGGCGACCGCGGTGGCCTGTGTCTCGGAGACCGCGATGAACGCGGCGGCCACGGTACCGAAACGGACCGAGGTGGCGCCGGTGAAGCCGGTTCCGGTCAACGCGACCGTGTTCCCGCCCTCCACCGACCCCTGGTTGGGGGCGATGGAACTGATCGTGGGCGTCGCGATCGTGTAAGTGAAGCCCTTGCCGCTGCTGGTTCCATCGGGCGTGGTCACCGTGATCTGTACGGTGCCCGCACCGGCCGGTGCGACTGCGGTGATCTCGGTCGCGGACACCACGGTGAACGAAGCGGCGGGAGTACCGCCGAAGGCGACCGCGGTCGCGTTGGTGAATCCGGTGCCGGTCAGCGTGACGACCGTTCCGGCGGGCCCCGAGAAAGGGCTGCTCGTGGTGGTGACGGGGGCCGCCGCGGCTGTCGACGGTTGCCTGGGGTGGGGCGTTGAGCTGTCGGAGCTTTTCACAGCCGTTCTCCTGTCCGGGTGACGTGATCGCTGGGATGTGATCGGGGTGTTGTGGACGGGATGCGGGGATCGTGGCGCCGCCCGGACCTCCTGGCCGGGCGGCGACGAGCGAGTGGTGCCGAGCGGGTGCCCGCCCGGCCGGGCTCGTCATGCCCGGACCGGGGCGGACATCATGCATCCGGGGGCGGTACCGGCGCCGGGCGCTGTTCCGCGCCGGCAGTCGGTGCCGCAGCCGTGACGGATCAGATGCCGGGGCCTGCCGCATAGGTGAAGGCGCCGACGTCCGTGGCTGTGCCCGCAGGGTTGGAGAGACCGACGTCGACCGCACCGGCGGCGCCGGGCGGGGTGACTGCGGACACCGTCGTCGCGTCGATGACCGAGAACGGTGCCGCCACCCCGTTGAACGTGACCTGGTTCGTCGAGGTCAGGTTGGTCCCCGTGATGGTCACCGCCGTTCCGCCGGATGTCGGTCCGGAAGTCGGAGTGATCCCGGCGATGGTCGGGGCGTCGATGTACGTGTACGACAGACCGTTGTTGGTGCCTCCGGCGGTCGTTACACTGACGCTCACCGGCCCGGCTGCCGCACCCGCGGGCACGACGACACTGATCTGGCTGTCCGAAAGCACCGTCGGCGTAACGGTATTGGCACCGAAGGACACCCCCGTGGCGGTGGACAGGCCGGTGCCGCTGATGATGATGGTGTTGCCGCCTGCGGTGGCGCCCGAGCTCACGCTCAGACCGGACTTGAACGGGGCGCCGACATAGAAGAACGGTGTCGGGTTACTGGTTCCGCCCGGGGTGGTCACCGTCACATCGACCGTGCCGGAGCCGGACGGCGAGACGGCGGTGACCTGGGTGGGCGAGACGTTGGTGACACCGGTGGCCGGGTGGGTACCGAAGAGCACGGCGCTGGTGCCCGTGAGGTTGGTGCCCGTGATGGTGACGGTGGTACCGCCGCCGGTGGAGCCCTGGTTCGGACTGATTGGCATGGTCGTCCTCCGTGTGTTTGAACTGACCTGTCCGGGAGTTGACGCTGAGTCGGATTCAGGTCAAGACCCATGGCCATGACTTGGGCCACCGGGCGCTGTCGTGCTCACGTGACTGATGGCGGCTCGCTCACGGCGGCGATGACCGCACGCGGGTCGCAGAGTCGGTGGCCACGCTCGTGGCCTCGGTGACGAGGTACTCGGTGTGCGCGGATGGCTCGCGCACCGCTCCCTTGCAGAGGCCGGGGGCAGTCGCACCAGCCCCTGCCGCTATCCGGCAGAGGCGACTGGTCGGATCCAAGTCCTCCACAGGGGTGCCCGCCGCGGCCGTCCGGAGCAGACGATGCCGAGGTCCGTCACGCATGGACGGTCGGCGAACAGAACGGTTGCGCGCCCCCGGAGAGGGATGGGCGGCCCACCGGTTCGGATACCAAGTGACCCATACAAATCGAATATGAGACAAGTGTCTTGACGGCCAGTCACCTGAACAGGCGAGCGCACAGGGGCGGGACGATCGGCACGCCGAGGGGACCCGAATCCGCTGCCTGTCGCATCAGGCGCCCCCTGTCCGCTCCCGTCGAGGCGGCGGGCCGGACCCGAGCCGCCGTGAAGCCGGACGGCTTCTGGTGGGGGCGGCCGGGTCGGTACCCCGATGCCGGGCGGGTGGGGGAACTGCTCCGGTCGTCAGCCGGGGCCGTCGCGCCACCCGGGTACATCGAGGAGCGAGTCGTCCACGCCGCTGGGTACAAGATCCCCTCCGAGCGCGCGGAGGCCGCCGCGTCAGGCCGCGGAGCCGGGGTCGGCTGTGCGGGGAAGGCCGATGGAACGATTCTCCTCCACGACCCGGTAGCCGGCGCTTGTGTACAGGTTCATCGCCACCTCGTTGCCGCCCCACACGGTGAACATCAGCGCCGAGTCGCCGGCCGCGAGCGTGGCCTGCTCGCCGACCGCCATCGCGGCCCGGCCGTAGCCCTTGCCGCGGTGCTGCTCGTGGACGTACAGCGCGTAGCCGAAGGTGACGCCGGGGAGGAAGCCGTGCTTCAACCAGCCGGTGCCGACCTGCTCGCCCGCTGCCTCGAGCACCAGGAAGGTGTTGTCGGGTGTCGCCAGGCCTTCGGGGATCAGCTCCGCGAAGTCGCGGTCGGACTTGCGTACGGCCTCCTCGGGGCTCAGGGCGCCCGCCCGAACGATGTCGCCGACGTAGGCGGCCTTCTCGGAGGCGAGCCACTGGGGATATTCGGCCTCGGTCATCGGCCGCGCCGTGACGCCGTCGAGGGGTTCCGGCAGGGAAGTGATGAGGCGCATCCTGGTCTGGCCCCGGACGGAGTAGCCGTCGAACAGCTCGTCCGCGGGCTCGGTGAGCCGTACGTCCAGCCGACGTGCGCCGCGCTCCGCGCACCAGGCCTCGGCCCATGCGCGGGCGGCCTGTTCATGCCTCCGGCCGGCGCGGGACACGTCGACCCGGAGGTCGCCGATATCGCCTGCGAGCGTGCCGTTCTTGTCGGCCACGGCCACGGCGACGTATCCCACCCGGGTCCCGGCGTCCATGATTTCGGCGACGGTCCAGTCACCGATGCGATCGCGTACTTCCTCGAGCCTGCGCTCCGCCGCAGCCGCACCGAGCCCGGCGGCGGTGTACGAGGCGCGTAGCCGCCGCTCGAAGTCCTTCTGCCATTCCGTGCTGTCACCAAGGGCGTTGAATTCCGTCACCTGATCACACTAACCACGTTGTCATGGACCTGGGCTTGTGTTTTCGGTGTTGATGCGCCCCATAACTCGCTTACCACCCACAGGACTTGCGGGCAGCGGTCGAATGCGCGTCGGGACAAGTCGATGCGGTCCACCGGCCCCTCACGTCCCGGCCTTGACGGCGGGCTGCCGGAGCGCCATCCGGGCCGGGCTGCTCAGCCGGAGCGGGCATGACGTACCAGGGTGTCGAACAGGTTCTGCTGGGAGAGGTCATGGCGTGCGGTGTCCTCCGGGTGCCACTGGCTCGCGGATCTCCAGGCGGGCCAGCTCCTCGGTGTCCGTGTGTGGAACCTGCCCACCCGCGGGCCCCGGGCAGGGGTGCTGAGAGGTGACGTACGGTCAGGTTTCCCGGCGCCATCCCAGCACGGGAAAAAAACCAGGGGCCCGACTCCGAAAAGTCGGCCCCCTTCCGACCTGCATGTTTGCCAGGTCAGCGACGTGGTGGTATTTCGCCCGCTACACGTTGAAGCGGCACGTCTGGGGGCTGATCCTGACCTGCGGCGAAGCCCCATCCAGGGCTCTGGCCAGGGGTTTCTCCGTTGGCATGCGTTGGTGTCCGACGGCCGCTTACGGGTGTCCTGCGGACTGTCTGCGGACCGGGCGGACGCCCGGCAAGGAGGAGGGCAGAGAGCGTCGATCTGCACAGCCTGCGCGGCCGTGACCATTTACGCCCGAAGACTTACGACCGCCGGTAGCATCGGAACCATGAGCAGTAGCAAGAAATACTCGATCAGCCTGCCCGAGGACCTCGCTGAGGCCGCACGCGCCCACGTAGGACCCGGCGGTTTCTCCGCTTACGTTGCCGAAGCCCTCGAACAACGGGTCGCTATGGACAAGCTCCGGGAGATCGTCGCCGACTTCGAGACCGACAATGACGAGCTCACCCACGAGGAGGTCGAGGCCGCCCGCGCGCTGCTGCGCCATGACCACCGACAGGTCGGCGGGGCCGCCGCCTGATGCCTGGCACCCTGCTGCTCGACAGCGAAGGCCTCTCGAAGCTCTACCGCAAGGACCGTGCCGTCGTGGCCCTGGTCCAAGCGGCATCAGAAGAAGGCGTCCGCGTGGCCACAAGCGCCATGACCACCCTCGAGGCGGACTACGAGCGCATCCACCCCGCCCGCATCAAGTGGGTCCTCTCCCGCGTCGACGTTCACGACGTCACCAAGGGGATCACCGACCAGGCTGCCACCCTCCTGCGGGCCCACCATCTCCACGGCCACAAGTACGCCATCGACGCCGCCTTCGCCGTCATCGCCCGCACCGCACCCCAGCCGGTCACCGTCCTCACTTCCGACCCCGAGGACCTGACGCTCTTGTGTGGCCCTTCCGTAGAGGTCGTCAAGGTCTAAAACGCCGGCCGCAGTCGCGCCAATGCCACAGCACCTCGCGGGGCAGGGGCTCCACGCGGACAGACACCCGTGCCCGACCCGCCAACAAGCGGGCCGGGCACATTTCCTGATGGTTCGTCACACGTTGAGCGGAATGTCTGCGGTCTGATCCTGACCTGCGGCGGAGTCCCGTCCAGGGCTCTGACCAGCCATTTCTCAGTTGACATGCGTTGGGTCCCGATGGCTGTTTACGAGTGTCCTGCGGACTGACTGCGGACTGGCCGGGGGCGCCGCGGCAGAGAAATCCATGGCGCACCCGCAGGGCCTGCAACGAGACTGCGCAGGTGAGCGACCGCTACCCCTGTCCCTGCTGCGGGCGTCTCGTCCTGGACGAGATGCCCGGCGCGTACGCCATCTACCCTGTCTGCTTCTGGGAGGACGACGCCATCCAGTTTCGGTGGCCCACCATGGATGGCGGGGCGAACAAGGTCTCCCTCATCCATCAACGACCTGGCCGACCACGCCCAAGTGATCCTCCACTCCCAGTTCTGGCAGGTGGACGCCGGCCGCACGTACGGCGTCTCCGGCACCGGCCTGGACTGGGAACTCGACTGGACTGAGCCCTGGGAGCACCTGGTCGAAGAGTCCCGCACCTGGCCCCTGCTGGAAGCCTCCGAAGCTCCCGCCGGCGACAACATCTTCGTCGCCCCCACCTGGATCGACGAGCGCTGCGACTTCGTGAACGACTGGACCCCGCCCGTGATCCTGTCATTCTCGATCGCTATGTACCGATCGCGGTCGACCCCGGTCACTCCAAGAAACAGACGGGAAACAACGGAGAACGAAAGAGGCAACGGGCAACACCGCCGAACCCCGATTCTCCAGGCGCGCGTCGTGCCAGACTCACTTTCGGATGCGGACCGAAACGACGCCGTCACAGCAGGTGTTCGCCGTCGGGTTCCGTGTCGACCGGTGATCGTCGGATGACGGCTCCCGTGAGGGCGGACGGCTCTCGCGGTCACTGTTCAAGGGGAGGTTGATGATGAGCACGACTTTACGTTTTGGCCCGGAACTTCGCCGTTTACGAGTAGAAGCGGGGCTGACTCTGACTGAGTTCTCCGTGGCGCTCAACTACGACAAGGGGCACATAAGCAAGGTCGAGCGCGGGGAGCGTTCCGCGTCCCCCGAACTAGCCCGGCGGTGCGACGCCTTCCTCGGCGCGGACGGCGAGCTGCAGCGCCTGGTCACCCGACCCGAGACGGACTCGGACTCGGGCACCGCCGAATCCCCCGCCGGTCCGAGCCGCTGGCTCGTCGGGCGCCGGGCGGTCCTCTCGGCGGGTACGGGAGCGCTGATCGACCTCGGCCTGAAACTCGGCAGTCAGGCGCTGTCCTCCGCCGACGCCCCCCTCCTGCCCTCCTTCCGCATGCAGTTCGACCAACTGCGGAAGCTCGGTCAGTCCACCGCACCCAAGGTCCTGCTGCCCCTGCTGGAGACGCAGACTCGCATGATCGCCGGGCTGGCCGCCGACGCCCGGTCCGTTTCTCGGGCCCCTGCGCTCCTGCTCGCCTCGCGGTTCGCGGAGTTCACCGGCTGGATGGCCCAGGAGGCCGGGGACAGCGACGCGGCACTCGGCTGGACGGGCGAGGCCGCCGAACTGGCGCGCGCCGGGGGTGACCCGTACCTCGGTTCCTACGCACTGGTGCGACGCGCCCTGGTCACAATGTACGGCGGGGACGCCGCTGGCACCGTCGCCCTGGCCCGCCGCGCCCAGAGCAGCGAACTCCCGCCGCGCATCCGGGGACTCGCGGCCCAGCGGGAGGCCCAGGGGCACGCGCTCGTCGGCAACGAAGTCGACTGCCTCCGCAGCCTCGACAGGGCGCGGGAACTGCTCGCCAGCGACGACGCCCGCAATGGCGCTGAGCCCGTGATCGGCACCTCCCATGTGAGCGATCCGGCGGCGATGTCGACCGGCTGGTGCCTGCACGACCTCGGCCGCCCCAAGGCCGCCGCCGAGGTACTCGACCGGGAGTACCGCCGCCTCCCGCCGCACGCGCTGCGTACCCGCGCCCGGTACGGCTTCCGCCGGTCCTTGGCCCATGCCGCCTCCGGGGAGGTCGAGCACGCGTGCGCGATCGCCGGGGATCTTCTGGGAGTGATGCCGGCCGTGCCCTCGGCGACGGTGAACAGCGACGTCCGGCGTCTCGCACGGGAACTCTCCCGGTTCCGGAGCAGCCGCGCCGTACGTGATCTGCAGCCCGCGCTGGCACGCGTACTCGCCCCCGCGCACGGCTGACACAGACTCGAGCCGCCCGGCTCGCCGGACTACCCGGCCCCTCCGGCCCTCCGGATCCCACGATCCCCGGCGGAACCCTCTGATCACCGCTCGACGCGTCGCATCGCGCCCCCGGCTTCTTCGGGCTGCCCGCGACCAGTGACGCACCAGGCGGCGCCCCTCCATCCGCACGCCCTCCCGTGGATGCGCCATGCCGTCCACACGGTCGGGACCTCATGGCCCGGGCGGACCGGAGCCCCGGTCCACAGCCCCGTGCCCGTTCACCCCGTCTTCCTTTCACGAAGGGAACCTTCATGCCCGACGTCTTCGTCAACTACCGCACAGGCGACGAGGAGTCCGCAGCGACCATGATCGCTCGGGAACTCGCCCGTCGGTTCGGCGACGAGCGGATCTTCTTCGCCAGCAACTCGATCGAGCCCGGACGCCGTTTCCCGGTGGAACTGGTCAGGGCGGTGGAGGAGTGCGAGGCTCTCCTCGCCGTGATCGGCCCGCGCTGGGCAGAGGTGCGGGGGGCCGACGGCCGCCCCGCCCTCGAAGCCGAGCAGGACTGGACCCGTCGCGAGATCCAGACCACGCTCGACCGCGGGGTCCTGGTGATCCCCGTGCTCGTCGGAAAGGCCACGAGGATCGACCGCTCCGTCCTTCCGGACGATCTTCTGGAGCTGGCGGACTGCCAGTACAGGCGGTTCGACCACCGCAACGCCGAATCGGACCTGGCGGCGCTCGGCGACACCCTCGCCCGGCTCCTGCCCGAGCTGGGTGCGGTGGACCGCGACGCCCGTGCGGCGCGGGAGCGGGCGGAGGCGAAGTCCCGCAAGAAGTCGGCCAAGGATGCCAGGCACACCAGGATGCGGACGCGCGACGTCGAACAGCGCGTGCGCGGCATCGGAAACCTCAACGGAGATCTGTCCGGCACCTTCGTCAACGAACCGCAGGGGCCCGTGAACACCGGTGGGGGGCACCAGTACAACGCTCCCCACTTCGAGGGCGACAACACCGGGGTCCAGTTCACCGCGGGCGACAACAGCGGTACGGTCCACCAACGCTTCGAGCGCGAGCGTCGGCGCTCGGACGACGGACGATGACCGAGCAGGACCGCGTCACCGTCAACGATCCGCGTGGCCCGGTGAACAATGGCGTAGGGCCCCAGTACGTCTTCTACGGCGGCGCGGATTGGATGATCCGCAAAGGGGTCGAGTCCCTCCGGATCGTCCGAGAGGACCGGGTGCGCCTGGCCGACCGGTTCGTTCGGCCGGTGGGCTATCGCATCGCCGCCGGCTGCCTGGAGAAGCCCGGATCGGTGGTGCTGCTGGAGGCTGCGCCCGGCAGCGGCCGGCGCGCCGCAGCGATCATGCTGCTGCACGAGCTCGGTGAGGACGCAGGCGCTGAAGAGGAGCAGGAGGAGGACCGGTTCGAGGAGCTTCCCGCCACGGACAAGGACGAGGCCACTCTCGCCCCCGGCGAGGGGGACCGCTTCCTCCTCGACCTCTCCGGGATCGCCGACGTGGAGGCGTATGCCAAGGCCCAGCGCCTCCTGGTCGTGCGCCGGTCACAGGTCCAGGAGGCGGGGGCCCACATGGTGGTCGTCCTGCCGTCGGGCATGGAGCACGCCCACGCGCCGGAGCTCGAACCGCACACGGTGGCGCTGGGGCGCCCTCGGGGGATCGCCGTCGTCACCCGGTACCTCCGTATGGACCGGATGGCCTTCCACTCCACGGACCTGGGGAGCTACGACCTCCAGCGCCTGTGCGAACGCTCCCCCATGCGGGAACTGGCGCGGCTCGCGGGGCTGGTGAGGTCTGCTCGCGACAGCGGCCGGTTCGGCGTCGACTTCGCGGGATGGCTCGACCAAGCGATGCACGCGGTGACCGACCGTGCCGGTGAGGTGGGCCGGCAGGTGGCCACGGTCCGCACCACGCCCGAGCGGGCCCTGCTGCTTGCGGCGGCAGTGTTCGAGGAGGCCCGCGCCGACACCGTCTACGAGGCGTGGCACGGCTTGATGAGGACGGTGAGGCACGAGGAAGAGACGACAACCGAGCTCGCACGGACGGATTTCGGGGAGCGATTGGCGACGCTCGGGATCGAGCGGGACCTGGAAGGGCGGCTCCACTTCGGGCGGCTGGCCTACGCCGACGCGGTACGGACGTACTTCTGGGCGAACTTCCCCGGGACGCGCGACGACCTCAGGAATTGGATCGGCCATGCCGCCGGGCTCCGCGGTCTGACCACCGACGACCGGGTGAACGTCGTCGTCCGCTTCGGCGAGCGGTCCCTGGCCGTCGGGCGGCCCGACCACCTCTTCGACCTTGTGGTCCGCTGGGCGGACCACGCGACCGGGGCGTCCTGCGACCCACGAGCCGTGGCGGCCCTCGAACTCGGTCTCAGCCACGAGAGGTTCGGGGGATGGTTCCGCAGACGGATGTACGAGTGCGCGAGGTCCGGCCCCTTGTCGGATGGTCTCGTTCGCGTCCTGACCGCTGCCTGCCTCCAGAGCCTCGGCGCGACGCACCCGGATCAGGCGATGGTGCGGCTCCATTACCTCGCCGTACGGAAGGGGGAGGCGGCACGCGGGGCCCGGGAAGTACTTCTCGACCTGGCCGGCCGCGACCGTCGGCCCTACCGGCTACTGATCGACCGCCTGCGGGACCGGACGCGTCGGGAGCCGCGCGGGGCAGAGCTCCATCTCCAGCTGCTCGCTGAACTGTTGAGGAGCGACCGGGCACCGGAGCCGCCGCCGTGGCCGGACCTGTTCCTGGGCTGGGAGACGGTTTTCTCCCATCCGCCGACGAAGCTCTGGAACCCGCTGGTGAGCAGTTGGCTGAACGCCGCGGCCGGCGACAGTACGCGGGAGATGGCGCTGGGCGTGATGGTCGGGGCGACACACGGCCGCACGGCCGCTCTGCACCGCCTCTACGCCATCGCCTGCGACTGGGCGGGGCCCAGGCACCACCCGTCCCGGGCGGCCGTCGCCGCCCTCTTCTGGCAGCACATCGACAACGCGCAGTACGTCCGCACGGAGAGTGCGAAGCGTGCGGGCGCCGGACCACGGACCACGGAAGAGGCACGATGAAACACCGCTTTCCCAGCCTGCTGTTCGTCGCTCTCTGCGGCCTCGCACCGGCTGTGCTCGGAAACCTCCTGCACTGGTCGGCGTGGCTGTGGGGCTTCATGTCCATGGTCACATCCTCGGGCTCCCTGCTGCTCGTGATGACGGTCCTCAGCGGTGGCCGCGCGTCGGCCGATCCGTACGAGCCCGAGGAAGCTGAGCCGCCCGCGGCGCCGACGGAGCAGCCGTACCAGGAGACTCGGGTGGTCGACGCGGCGCTGCCGAGCGCAACGGCCGGCTACGACTTCCTCTTCTCCGCCACCGTGTGGTGGAGGCCGGTCCCCGACCACGCCGACTGGTCCGACGGCGCCTCCCCAGCCCTCGCCGTTTCCTCGGTCGTCAGCCGGGCCCTGCAGGTCGTCCGCCACGAGGAGCCCGGCCGGGCGAGCTTCGCACGGTATCTCCTGGAAGGGGAGCTGGGCGCCCCGCTCCCGGACCGGAGCGGACGGGTGAAGGCCCTGGCGGCCGATGTGACACTGACCCTCGCCCCCGCCGACCGCGAGCGCCTGCGGAAATTGAACGACCTTCGCAAGGACGAGGAGCTCTGGGAGTACGAGCGTCAGCACGAGCGCAACAAGCGGGGCTACCTCGGTGACGACGTGCTCAAGAGCACGGGCAGCGCCGTGGTGTGGTGGCTGGCCCGTCACGAGGACGACATCGAGAAGGCAGTAGACATGATCGGTCCGCTCGCCCAGATCTCGGCGGCGGCCAAGAACGAGGAGGTGCCCGAGATCTTCCGGCACCTGCTCGTCCCGCCCGTGGACGCGCGGACCGAAGCAACCGTCGGAGGCCCGCTGTGGGACGGACACGCCCAGGGAGGAGGGACGTTCGACCGCGAGGAGGAAGTGGGGGTTTCGGATCGGCTGCTCCTGCTGCTGGCGGCGGTGGGCCTGAAGCCGGACATGGATGAGTACACGGTGTTCGTGCACCGTGTGGTGCGGAGCCTGGAGGCGGCCGGGCTGGACGAGGCCGCCGAGGAGATCAGGCGGACCCTTCTCCCGGCGCCCGACGAGGGGCCGGAGGGTGAGCCTCCGAGCGAGGGGGACACCACCGGGCCCTGGTCGCCGCGCTTCCAAGCCCCCAAGGGCGCGCCGTTCACCGACGCGGCCGCGGACCCGGATGCCGACGCGGACACGTTCACGCCGGGGTCCGCGGAGAGCGGCGCAGGCGAACGGAACCAAGACCGGCAGGAGACAAGCGAGGACGACATGGCGCCTCCCTACTTCTGGGACACCTCGCACAGCCCGCACCGGCCCGCCGCACCTCGCGCACAGGACGAGGACGACGAGGACAGGAGCTGATCCCGTAGACGGTCGGTCCTCCGAGGCTCCCCCTTCACCGCACACCGCGGCGGGGGAGCCTTTCCTGTCCCGGGACCTGGGCACGAGGAGGCTCAGGACCGCCAACGCTGCACAACAGCGCCGGTAAGCGACCGAGGCCTCACCGACTCCCGTACCTCACCTGACATCCGCCACTCACAGCGGCCAGGCGGTCAGCAAATCGCCGGGGCCGTAGGTGGCGTCGAGCCCCGGACAGTCGACTCCACTACGCGAAACCGCCACGACTGGAACAGGTTCGTCGGTGAGGGCAGCCCGGTGCCGATGCAGAGCGGCCAAGTCATACCGGTCGAAGGGCGACTGCTCCAGCCACTTGATGGAGCCGACGAAGAACAGCTCCTTGGCGATGGGGGCGCGGTCGGCCCCGACGATATCGATCTCGATGTCGTTGGTGCGGGTCCAGTAGCCGCCCACTGCGGGGGCCGCGGGCAGCCGGTCGTCGGGCAGTATCCGTGCCAGGGCCTCACGGACAAGAGGCTCGACGGCCCGACCACGCCAGCTGGTCCAGTTCTCCCGGATGCACGCCAAGGTCAGATCGCCCCGCCCCCGCTCGATCTCCTCCATCGACGGGCCGAGCAGGTGCAGCCAGAACCGCAGGTACGGATCTGTCACCCGGTAGCGGCGGTCCTTCGACGGGCGCAGCGATACAGGCAGCTCGCCGGCGACGATCCGTTTGTCCGTAAGCAGCTCCAGAGCTCGCTGCAGCGGCGTGGCCCCGATCCCGCCGGCTGCACGGGCGATATTGGTGAAGGTCCGCTCGCCACTCCCGATGGCCGTCAGCACCTTGCGCGCCTGTACTTGCGGGGGGAATTCGGCGGCCAGCGAACGCTCGGCCGACACCAGCAGGGCCGAGACCGGATCGCTCAGCGCCTCGCCGAGGAAGTCCCACAGCCCTGCGCCGCGCGGCCACTCTGCGCAGATCAGCGGCAGCCCGCCGGTGACCAGTGCGGCGTCGAAGGCTTCCGCCGGATCCAGCCCAAGCATCTGCCCCACCTCGGCGGGGTTGAGCGGTCCCAGCACCATCTCCCGGCCGCGCTGATGGAAGGGGCGTCCGTAGCTGTTCAGTGCCTCCATCATCGACAGATCGGAGCCGATGAGGACCAGCAGCACCGGCTTGGTCTCCAGCACCCGGTCCCAGGCCCGTTGCAGCATCCCTTCAAAGGCGCCGTCGGTATCCATCAGGTACGGCACTTCGTCGATGATCAGAACGCTCGCCCGGTCGGCAGGCAGCGCCGCGGCCAGCACATCGAACGCGGCATCCCAGTTCTCCGGCCGCGCGGCGGCCACCAGCCCCGCCAACGGCAGCGTCGACACTTGGGCGTCCCTGGCCAGCCGTGCCAGATCATCCCTGGGGGATGCACCAGTCGCAGCGAAGAACAAGAAAGGGGCTCCGGAGCGCTCCGCAAACCGCTCGACCAGCCGCGACTTGCCCACCCGGCGCCGCCCACGCAACATCACGCACCGACCGGGCCGCTCCCCGCCGATCCCTGCCGCCACCTTCTGCAGCTCTCGCTCCAACGTCGCCAGCTCCTGGCGACGTCCTACAAAATCCACCACGTCTGATCGACCTCCACCCATGACACTAACAATAATGTTAGCAACATAGAGGTTAGTGATTGCCTTCGTGACCCTCGGCAGACGTGTCGACTGAGCCTTAAGACGTGGTGGCAGTCTGCGCACCGGTGTGCACTCAGGGTTGTCGTTTCGAGCAGGCCGCGCGCGTGCGCATCGCGTACGGGCAGGTGACACCGGAGGCGCTGCACCGACAGAACCGGTACCCGCGCACGGAATGATCGAGGTCGTAAACCTGGACCAGGAACGTTCACTGCTTCTCAAGCCGTCCCCGCCCATCGAAATGACAGGCCCCATGAAGAGTATCGATCACCCCTACTTCGGGCACCTTGAGGTTCCGCCGGTGGACGAGACGGAAGTCATCTGGGAAGGCACAGCCGCACTGGGAAGCAGAGAGGTCGAAGTCCGGCTGTGGGCCGACCCCAGCTCCGGGCTGGATGCGGGAGAACTGGATGCGTTCGCGACGCACCTGGCCCACCTGCCGGCTCTGGACACCGCGGCTCGCACAGCAATCCGTGAGGACCTGCAGCAGGATCGCTACTTCATCGACCACCACGCCGACGAACTCGACGACGCCGAAGTGATCAAACGCCTCACCCGGGAAGCGAACGGCGAAGCGATCAGCGCCGACGCGTTCACTGCGGCCATGCACCCCGTTCGGATCGGGCTGTGGCACCTGATCGGCGAGGCCAAGGCCCGGATCGTCATGGACTACACGATCGACGCTGCGACCAGTGACGAACTCCTCGCCGTCAAGGTGGCCCGCAACGGGGCCGTGGTTTGCGTCGACTGGGAAAGCTGACGGCGTCAGCCCCGCCTCGGTGGTGGCAACCCGGCAGCACCGAACGGAGCACGGCGCATCGATCCTGGGCGCTGAAGACCCGGACCGCGCCGGCGTGGGTAATAGAAAGAACTGCTCCCGGATCTCTGTCCCGGAATCAGCCACCCAATCGGCAGCTCATCCCAACGAGTGCATGCAACTCAGATTGTGTACACATGGCACACTCGGTACCCTTGGGGCATGACTCAGCCGCTGCCCATAGAGTCCATCCGCGACGTACGCGCTCACTTGGCCGAAGTCGTCGAACGGGCCGACCGCGACGACATGCCCACTGTCATCACCCGCCGCGGCAAGCAGGTCGCCGCCGTGGTCTCGATCGAGGTGCTGCGCAAGTACCAGGAGTGGGAAGAGCGCGAGATCAACCGCATCATCGACGAACGCATGGCGAGCCCGGCCGCCGGCGTCCCGATCGAGGACGTGATGAGGGAGACGCTGGCACGCAGTGAGTGACTACCGCACGGTGTTCCGACCCGAGGCCCAGGCCGAGCTTCGCAAGATCCCTCGCGACATGGCGCTTCGTATCCTGGCCAAACTGACAGAGCTGGAGAGCGACCCTTTCGGCTTCAACACCACGGCACTTGTATCCCAGCCTGAGCGCCGCCGCCTACGAGTCGGCGACTATCGCGTCTTCTACACCATCGACAACGGGGAACTAGTGGTGTGGGTCGTACACCTCGGACACCGCTCCACGGTCTACGACACGTAGCCGCTTCAGGTTCTGCGGACTACTGCGGACGGCACAACGGCCTGACCTACCTTCTCGCAGGTCAGGCCGTTATTCACGTCCAATCAGACGTTGAAGCGGAATGTCTGCGGGCTGATCCTGACCTGCGGCGGAGCCCCATAGAGGGCTCTGACCAGCCTTTTCTCCGTTGGTATGCGTTGGCTCCCGATGACCGATTACGAGTGTCCTGCGGACTGGCTGCGGACTGGCCGGGCGCCGTGGCAGAGAAATCCATGGCGCACAGGCCGGACCTGCAACGAGACTGCGCAGGTGAGCGACCGCTACCCCTGTCCCTGCTGCGGGCACCGCGTGCTCGACGCCATGCCCGGCTCCTACGAGATCTGCCCCGTCTGCTTCTGGGAGGACGACGGGGTCCAGTTCCGCTGGCCGACCATGGACGGCGGAGCGAACAAGGTCTCCCTGATCGAGGCCCAGCGCAACTACCAGGACTTCAGGGCCTGCGACCAACACGGCCGGCAGTACGTCCGCCCGCCAGCCGCTGACGAGCCACTCGACCCCGCCTGGCGCCCTATCGACCTGACGCGCGACTCCTTCGAGGACTGGGAAGCCGAGGACCGCGCCCCGTGGCCCGGCGACCGCTCGGTGCTCTGCTGGTGGCTCCCCATCTTCTGGCGCCGCGACCACCCGGCGTCATGACCACCCACATCGAGAGGCTCGCCCAGCAGCTCGACGGCGAGTCCGGCGAGTCCTACGACGGGGCTTGGTCGACGAAGCCGTAGATCACCACGCCAAAATTCTACAATTCTTGCGCGACAGTAACACTCAAAGTCGAGAAGAAGCGCAGCAAGAACTCGAAAGGGCGCTCACCTCGCAACGAGAGGCAGAAGAGCAAAGAGCGCAACTCAGGGATGACATTGACCCTGTCACCGATAGGGAAACGCAAGCGCTTCGAGACCTCCTCAATGAGGCCGAGCGAAGCTTGGCAGATGCTCGTAGCGCTGAAGTTAGTCTGCGCCGGCAGATAGAGGAACTTACAGGTGAGCGCCGCCGGGTCACTTCAGATATTGCTCGGCTAAATCGAATGCGTGACGCAGGAGAGCGTCTGGCGCAGATCGAGTTCACCACCTGCCCTCGCTGTATGCAGGCACTCAAGAGCCGCGAGGTGCCGCATGGACACTGCCGGCTGTGCCTTTTGCCTGATGAGGCAGCATCGACAGACGAACTCGACCAGTATGAGAGCGTACAGCTCACGGACCAATTGGAGGAGATGGAAAAACAACTGGCATTCATTGAACACCAGACACAGAATGCACGCCAACTAATCCTGGACCGGCAAGAACTCGTCCGCCATTTGGAAACGGCAATCGATTCCCGGACGGCTGATCGCGTAAGTCCGCGCCTCCAAGCCTACAGTGACATATCCGAGAAGATTGCCGCAGCACGCACGGCACAAAAGCACTTTGAGAATGTCTTGCAGCAATGGGATCGGGTATCCGATCTCGCTAGAACAGAGGAGGAGGTGAGGAAGCGTTACGAGCGGCTCGTTCGAGAGATTGACCAGCGGGACATCGAGCTAAAGGCCCGCCGCGCTTACATTGTGCGCGAAATCTCCAAAGAATTTAATCGGGTCGTGGCAGATCTCCAAATCCCGGGGGTCGAAGAGGCCAGCATTCACGAAACAACTACCTCCCCCTCCTAAATGGAAAATCATTCAAGCAATTTTCCAGAGGCGGCGGCATCGTGACCGCCACTCAGGTTGCCTATTGGACATCCTTGATCGCAGTAGCACTGCGGGAAAGGGATGTCCCCTATCCGGCTTTCCTCCTCATCGACAGTCCGCGTCTAGCACTGAATGAGCAGGACCTTAGCTCCGGGCTTTACCGAAGGCTAGTGACGCTGGCCGAGGCGAACGCTGGACGGCTTCAGATGATCATTGCCGATCACGCTTTGCCGACTGAATATAGGAGAGATTACGCCGAGATCTTCTTCAACTACACGAAGCCAAGTATCAGCTCCGTCAAGCATCCCGGAAAGGGAGGTGTGAAGCCATTGGTTTCCGCATAACAAAGCGGTACAGCGCACGGCGGGATCAGCATCACTTGCGCCACCTATTTGTCTCCGATCTCGGCACTGCATCCGCCTGGGTCTCACGCATTCTTCGACACCCCTCGCGCCACGATCCACGGAGTTTTGACGAAACCAGCGCAGGGTGCGACAAATGTCGCCCGAAAGCCATCATGCAAGATCGAGGTTAATTCCACCCATCAAGCGATACCTGAAATCTGCCGCTCAGGTACTTGTGGAGAGCATTGGCGGTTGTATCGACAAACGCCTCGGGAATGGCATTGGCCTTGACCCAGCGAACCTGGGAGTGCTTGCGAGGTTCGCGGTTCTCTGGCTCGCCGGTCCATTCGTGGGCGACGAAGACGACGGTGAGGAAGCCGTTGGGGGCCTCGACGCCCCGGGCGCCGTGGATGATGTGGGCGACGTTGAGGGACTCGGCCCTCACCGTGAGGCCGGTCTCCTCGTAGAGCTCGCGTACGGCGGTCTCGGTGATGGGCTCGCCCGGCTCGCTCTTGCCGACGGGGAGGTCCCACAGGCCCTGGGCGAACTTGGCGTTCTCGCTGCGCTGGAGGAGGACGACTCGGTTCGTGGCCTTGTCGTGGACGATGACGGCGGCGACCAGCAGGGTCATGGAGTCGAGCGCCGGCTTGAGCGCTTGGGAGCGGTCATCGGTTTGCTGAGCCATGGGGTTCCCTTCGTCGGGCGGGTTGTTGGGCATGTTAGGCGAGGGCCTCGCGGGCTCGGCGGGCGAGATCTGCGGCGCCGGGGACGCGGCGGCGCTGGTAGATCGCGAGCGTCGAGCGGATCGAGGTGATCGCCTTGCGGGTGCGGTCGGAGGTCATGCCTTCCATGAGGACGAGGGCCTGGGTCCAGGCGGCGACGGCTTCGTCGGCTCGGGTCTGGGCGGCAAGGCTGTCGCCAAGGTCGGCGTGGGTAAGGGCGTGGACGCGCTTGTACTTCTCCGGGTCCCAACGGGTGAGGGCGTCGCGGTGCTGCTGTTCGGTGCCGATGTGGTCGGCGAGGTCGGTCAACGTGCGGGCGGTGTGGCTGGCTACGGTGCCAGCGGCGGGGCCGCTGACGCGGGAGAAGCTGGGCTGGGGCCCGTCCTCGCGTAGGAGGGCGTCTTCGGCGGCGAGGAGAGCGCGGGCGGCCAATGGGTTCTCGCCGACCGCTGCGTAGGCGCGGGCGTGCGTGATGTGCAGGAGGGCTTCGGTCTGGCCGTCCACGTGGCCGAGGCCGCGGGTGAGGGCGCCTTCGACCAGGTCGACGCAGTGGTGGGGCTGTTTGAGGCTGAGGGCCTGGTGGGCGAGGGCGCGCATCATCCAGCCCGCGTGGCCGTGAGGGTCGGCTTCGCAGGCGAGTTGGTAGCCGACCTGGTAGTACCGCTGGGCGGCGCCTTCGTGGCCGAGGTCGTGGTGTTTCCAGCCTGCGAGGTAGGCGAGTTCGGCGACGGCGCCGAAGGCTGCCTGGCGTAAGGGTTCTGTGGGGAAGCGTCCGCGGAGCATAGGGGCTGCCGTGTCGGCAAGGTACGCGGTGACCGTGGTCAGGCCGTGCCCGCCGCCGAGCCGTTCGTCGGCGGCGCTGAAGGCTGCCGTGATCTGCCGTACGACGTCGATGTCGTCGCTGCCAACGAGGGAGCGGGCGGTGCGGGCGCGGAGCATCCGCGAGGTGGCTTCGTGGTCGTGCAGGAGCGGCATGGCCACGCCGGCCGTGGTGAAGGCGGCGATGGCGAGGAAGCGGCGGCGTTCGACGTCCGCGCGGCCGAGGTCGGTGACCTCGGTGATGGGGTCGGTGTCCGGTGGCGATTCCGTGTCGGGTGAGTGGAGGCCGAGCTCGGTTCGGGTGACGACGCGGCCCAACCGGCGGGAGAGGGCTTCGGCGAGGTACTGGCCTGCCTGGCCGGACGGCGTGCGGGCACCGCCCACCCAGTGGGAGATGGCCGACTTGTTGGTCTGGAGCAGCTCGCCGTTCTCGGCTGCGATGCGGCGTACGTCCTTGGCGAGCGCGTCGTACGTGCACCCGGCGGCGTTGATCGTGTCGCGCAGGCGGGAGTTGGCGCTGGTCGGTGCCGACACGATCGCCTCCGCTCCGGATCCGTAAACCGTGTATACCGCTTGACCTCGGTCACACCGTACCCACTCTGCGTAGCGGACGGTTCACTTATCGACAGCCGCCCCGCTCTTGGGCCGGGCGGCCTCCAAGTTCCGTACGCCCCAGCGGGCTCGGGCATTCCTGTGCCCCGGCCCGGACGATCAGAGACGGAGACACGGTGACCACCATCGACACCGCGACCATCACTGTCGAGCTGCCCGACGCCTTCGACCCGCGCTGGAACCGCCTGCCCGGCATCCAGGTGGACGGCCGGCGCATAACGATCGACCCGGCCGAGTACTTCTTCCGCTTCGAGTCCAGCACCTGGCTCGTCGCCGACTGGGAGTTGGTGAAGGCCCAGCTCCTCGACGTGGACGAGAGCACCGAGAGTGCGGTCGAGCAGCTCGCGCTCGACTTCATCAAGAACCACGGCGAGTCCACCTCCGACGCGGCCCGCGTGCTGGCGACGGCGTACGGGGTGTACTCGTACCTCTTCCGCGAGGGGCACCTGGCCGGCCTCGGTCTGCCGCAGATCACAGCCGACCACCTGCGCATGCTGAGCGAGGCGGCCACGCTGATGGCGCTCAACAAGGTCGAGCTGGACGGGCACATCTCCAACGTCGGTCCGTGCTGGTTCTTCCCCGCCGCCACTTCCGTCGTCTTCGACCTGGACGACGCGACGGGCGGAATGCTGGACGAGGTCTACCACGGCGGCTGGTTCAACGAGCACCGCCGGATCGAGTCCATCAAGGCCCACGCCGCGCTCGGCGGCCGGCTCGTGCACGGCTGCCAGTCCGTGCCGGACCAGTCCGGCGGCGTCGTCGCGCCCTACGGTGCCTCGATGGCCAACTTCCGTGACGACCTGGCCGAGTTCAAGGCGGGCTGGATCGAGCAGGTCTACGCCCACCGCGTGACCGCAGCCGAGTAACCCCGCCCCCAGTACGGCTCTGGGGCGGGCCAGCTCGCGCCCGCCCGCCCCGGAGCCCACCAGCCCCCTGGAGACCCCCATGGACCAGAGCCTGTCCGCCACCCTGCTGGACGACCTGTGCACCCTCGTCGGCAAGCCCCTCCCCGAACGTGCCGAGATTCGTGTCTGGGGCATGTCCGGCGTCGAACGCGTCACCTTCCCCAACGGCACCACGGCCGTTTTCAAGTACGCCACGGAGCCCTTCGACCGCGAGGCCCAGGCCCTGCGGATGGCATACCAGCGCGGGCTCCCAGTCCCCGCGCTCCACGCCACCGCCATGCAGGACAAGTGGCTCGGGATGCTCATGGACGACCTCGGCACCCCCGTACGGGACGCCGACGACCTCGACGGCGTCGCCGCCGCCGTCATGCTCCACGCCGCCCGCCCCGCGGGCGGTCTGCCCCTCCTCGACGGTGCGGGCCTCGCAGCCCTGCCCGGCCGAGCCCTCGATCACCTCCAGCGGCTGCGGAAAGCCGACCGATGGACGGACTGCGACGACGTCGAGACCGCACTGGGGAAGATCTCCGCCGCGGCCGAGGCCCGTGTCGAAGGTGCGACGCTCGACCCGTTCGGCTGGGTCCACTCCGAGTTCCACCCCACGAGCGTCCACATCGGGGAGAACGGCTGGCACCTCCTCGACTTCGCACGCGCCTTCACCGGACCCGGCCTGATCGACCTCGCCTCGTACCACGGCACCACCGACGTGCCGAGCCCCTTCCGACTGCGAGTTTTCCTGGAGCAGTACGTCACCGCAGGCGGTCATGAGGACGCCCTCGCCTCCCGGGGCGGCCTGGCCGCCGAGGCATGGGCCCTGGGCTGGCACCGCATGTGGGCCGTGGAGTGGTTCATGGAGCAGTCCATCCGGTGGATCGACGACCCGGCCAAGGACCCCGTGTACATCCCCGTCGTCCGCCGCCACCTGAACGACGTGGTCCAACTCCTGGAGGTCTAGGTGCTCGCCCAGGTCTCCCCCTGGTACGCCCACGCAGCCCAGCGCACAGCCACTGCCCCCGCGCACGCCCTCACCGCGCCTGCCCGGATGGAATGGAGCACCCACGCGGGCATCGGTCCCGGCGCCGAGATCCTGGGCCGGGACCTGTGCGGCAAGCGCGTCCTGGAGCTGGGCTGCGGCCCCGGCCACAACGTGGCCCACCTCGCGAAGCACCACCAGGCCCGCGTCACCGGCGTGGACCTGGTCGGCATCCAGGTACGCCGGGCCCGCTCCCACTACGGCCACATCGACGGCGCCACGTTCGCTGCCGGCCACGCACTGCACCACCTGCAGGCCACCGGCCAGACCTTCGACGCGATCTACTCCGTCTTCGGCGCCGTCGGCCTCGTCGCCCCCGAGCTCCTCCTCGCCGCCATTTCCCGACGCCTGAAACCGGGCGGTGCCCTGGCCTTCTCCGTCCCTCACCCGGCACGGGCCGGAAGACATCCATCCACGGACGACTGTCCGCGCGAGGACTACGTCACCATGCCCGACCGCACCCGACTGCCCCTCGCCCGATGGGAGTTCGACGCCCGCCGCTGGGACGCCCACCTCTCCCGGACCGGCCTGCGCATCACCTCGACGCTGGAGCTGCGGCACCCGCGCCGCGACCTGTGGCCCACCACCCTCTTGATCACCGCCCGCAAACGCTGACCGACGGAGGCAACGATGCCCCTGCCCTACCTGCTCCTGGACATCGACGGCGTCCTCATACCGTTCCCGGCCGCCGACGGCAGCACCCCGCCCACCCACGTCCGCCACACCGTCCTGCCCACCGGCAGGCACCCCGACGACCCCGTCACGGTCTGGCTCGATCCGAGCCAGGGCGGCATTCTCACCGACCTCCTGACCAGCGGGCTCATCACCCCCGTGTGGTGCACGAGCTGGCGCAAGGATGCCACCACGATCATCGGCCCCCTCTTGGGGCTGCCCGACTTCCCTTACATCGACCTGCCTCGCCCGCAGATCAGCACCAGCCACCCCGACGGCTACCTATGGAAACGCGACCACGTCGACATCTGGCTCGGCAGAGCTCCCGTCGTCTGGATCGACGACGACTTCACCACCCTCGACCACGCGTGGGCACAAGAACGCACCGCCCGCGGGCTGCCCACTCTCCTCATCCAGCCCGACCCGTACGTCGGCCTCCATACGGACCACCTCGCGGAGGTACGGGAGTGGGCAGCTCGGCACTCGGGCACGAATGAAGCCATGGACGCCGTATAGAGCTGCCAAGGGCGCAACGGTACGGCGGCGGGCCCGCGTCCTGCCCTGTGGACCCGCCTCACCTGTGATGGCCTGCCTTCGCGGGCGATGCCCGGCAGTGTCCGTAAGCGGTTGAGCTGCCATGGCTGGCATCGCAGTCGCCCTGCCGGCTCCGACGCGGGCCCTGGCGGCCTGCGCTCGCCGGTTCGGCTGGCTGGAGATGCGCCAGCTCAAGACCTCAGCTGCGGACTGGGCACTGCCGAGTTCCCGCTCGGCTGCGGCTTCGGCCAGCACACGGACGGGCCGATGTCCGACAGATTCCGCGCGGGCCAGAACGGTCGTGAGGGCGGGCCAGGCCCGGTCGGTCAGGATGCGGTCGGCGTACTCGGGGAGAGCTTGTCGTACGGCGGTTTCGTATCGGTCGGCGTTCTTCTGGCATGGGGCCCGGCGCGAAAGTTCAGCGAGTGCCGGCTGGGCTGCGTTGTCGTAGGCGGTGCGGAGGTGTCGCAGGGTCTGTTCGGCTGACGCGGCTTGCTGTTCGTGACCTCGTTTCTCGTGCCATTGCGCTGCCGCCACGGTGAGGTAGATCGCCGCAAGGCGGGCCCGTGGTCTACACGCACTTCATGGACGGGTCCTGGCGGCCCGCCTGTGCGAAGGCCGGCATACCGAAGGGCACCGGACCTCACGCCCTCCGGCACCTTGTCTCTGCTTAGTTTCCGTGTGGCGATTGGCTTCAACCGAGCCGGTGGCCTGGGGGTTTGGGCTTTGCGCTGAGCCGTGTGCTGTTTCTACTGTCGGCGCCCATGATCCTGAGTTTCTTCTCGTCCCGGGGCTGGGAGTCCTGGGACGTCGAGCACCGGCCGTTGATCCCCGAGGGGATGCCCGTGCTCGTCGACGACGACCTGCGCTTCGAGGACGGTCCGGCCGCGCCGCGCCCGGCGGCGGTGGTGAACCGGTGGCTGCGTGAGCTCCCGGCCAGCGGGGCGCCTGCACCGAACTCGTGGGAGAACTACGCGCGAGTCCTCAAGGAGTGGATGGAGTTCCTGGCCGTACACGGCGTGGGACTGTTCGACTCGCGGGAACGGTTAAAGGCCGGGCTGAGCCGGTACGCCGAACACCGAGCCGCAGGCCCACTCAAAGCCCGGTTCGCGGCGACGACCTGGGGCCAGCACATGAGCATCCTGTCCTTGTTCTACCGGTGGGCCATCGACGAGGGGCACGCGACGGCCGAGCCGTTCACCTACCGCTCCGCGCGGGCCCTGTTCGCCGGGACCGGCCGAGAGGTGAAGGTGAACCTGGCGGTCCGCCGCACCCCGAAGCCGCACGTGACCGTCAAGTACCTGGAACCGGACTTCACCGAGCTGTTCCGCAAGGGCCTGCGGGGACTGGCCCCGGACGGCTCGCAGGACACCGGCTTCCACGGCCGAGAGATGACCCGCAACGCGGCCGTCGGGGACCTCGCGCTGGCCACCGGACTGAGACTGCAGGAGTTCACCTACCTGCTGCCGTGGGAGATCCCCGCGCTGCCGCCCGAGCCGACCGTGGTTCCGATCCCGTTCCCAGTGCCAGCCGGAATCACCAAGGGCAAGAAGTTCCGCACCACCTGGGTCTCCTACGAGGCCCTCGCCACGGTGCACGACTACGTGGAGCTGGACCGGGCCGCCACCGCGGAAGGCACCCGGTGGCGGCCGCCGCGACGGTGGGGCGAGCCTTTGATGGTGACCGAGCCCGACGCGAGGGGCGGGCTGATCAACGGCATCCGGCGGCCCTGGGCATCGCTGACCGCGGCAGAACGCCGTCGGCTGGTCGCGCCGGAGGGCGGTTCGTCCCTGCTGGCGGTGAAGAACGGCGGCGGTCCGTTCACCGCGTGGGCGACGGTCTTCGAGCGGACCTCGGACCGGATCCGTGCCCGCTTCGAACCGCGGTTCCCGCACGTCTGGCCCCATCGATGTCGCCACACCTTCTCGATGAGGACCTTGGAATACCTGGTCACCGGGCACTACCGGCAGGCCGCCAAGCTGGTGCGGGACACCGATACCGATGCCGCCTTGGTCTTCTACCTCAGTAAGGCCGACCCACTGCTGGTGCTCCGAGATTTGCTCGGCCATAGCACCGTCCTCACCACGGAAAAGTATCTCCGGCGCCTGGACACCACCCGGATCTTCCGAGAGGCATACGAGGGGGCAGGCGCCGCGGCCGGACTGACCGACGACGCAGGCGCCGACCGGGAAGCCGCCGCCGAGTTCACCGAGGACGGGGCTTTCTGATGCCGACGATGCTGATCGACCAACCCCTGGGGATCACCTGCGTGTTCAGCGATGGAAGCCGTGCGGCGTTCTCGCTGGACGGCTTGCCGAACCCGCTGCTGGCCCGGCAGCTGGCCACCGGCTTGGTGGATCTGATCCACCCGCACGGCACCGCGGATTCCGCCGGCACGGTCAACCATTACGTCCAGGCGATCCGGGGCATGGTGCGGACCCTGGCTGAGCAGGGCTTCACCGGTGGCCTTGACCAGCTCAGACGGGGCAGGCTGGCCGAGTACTTGATGGGATGCTCGGGCGGCCGGGAGGCGTGCACCCGCGCGATGGTCGAGGCGTTCGGCCAGGTCGGCGGCTCGCTGGCGGATGGCGTGCTGGAGCTCGCGGCCGGACGGAATTTCAACGTTCAGCCGAACCACCACGCTCTGCCTCCCTACTCGGAGACCGAGTGGCAGCGGCTGGGCGACCTCTGCCGACGGCTCGTCGAGGAGTCGTACACGGCCCACCGGCAGGCCCTGACCGCTGTCGCTCACGGACAGCACCCCGCAGAGGGCGGATGGACTCCCCAGAACCTTCGCTGGCTGCTGGCCACCATCGGGCCGGTGAACATCTCCGAGTTCGGCCGCAACGTCGGCATCTCGGCCGTTGTGGTCCACCGCCGCGGCGGTTTCCACGACGCGACGCAGGCCCTGTTCCCGCACCTGAAAGTCCTGATCGCCTACCGGTTGCTGTTCGGCATCTACTCCGGCATCGTGCCGGACGGCATCGAGGACCTGGTCACGCAGGACGTCGACTGGGCCGGGGACTCCACGATCCTGCTCTCCTACGTCAAGGGCCGCACCGCGGCCGAGAGCCTGAATCTGCCACGCAGGGCCGTGCGCCTGCTGGAGCAGTGGCTGGCCCACACCACGCTGCTGCGGAGCTTCGTTCCGCCGGACGAGGGCCGCAAACTGTGGTTGGGGCTGAGCCGGGCCGGCGGTGACCGCCGGGTGAGACAGTTCGACCGCGTCGCCATCCAGCGATGGGTCCAGCGGCACCAGCTGATCGGGGACGACGGGCAGCCCCTGAAGATCCACCGGTCCAGGATCCGCACCACGCACGCGGCGATGCGGGACAAGAGCACGTGGACCGGCAGCGGCCGGGCAACCATCGACCCGAACCACACCCCCGCCGTCGAAGGCGACCACTATCTGACAGCCACGACACCGGCTCAGCACCGCGCGGTCGAGGCCGTAATCGAAGACGCCCAGCATGACCTGCTGCGCAGGTCCCATCCGCCGACGGTAATCACCGAGGAGGAGGCCGCCGCCCTGGCCGAGGGCTATCCGCAGCTGGTGACGGACCTTGCACTGGACGACGACGTGATCGCCGAGCTCGTCGGCGGACAGCGGGATGTGTTCACTGCTGCCTGCGGCGATCAGCTGTCCGGACTGCATGGCCCGAAAGGCAAGCCCTGTCCGGCCCGCCCCTGGGTCTGCCTGTTGTGTCCCCTGGCGGTGTTCGCACCACGGCATGCGGTCAGCCTGCTGCGGCTGAAGGCGTTCTTCTCCCGGCAGTGGCAGCAGATGCCCGCCGCCCACTTCATGGCGGTCTTCGGCCCCTACGCCACCCGCATCCAGCAGGTCCTGGAGCGCTTCGATCCGGCCGTGGTCGCCGCGGCCGCCGCCCACGTCACCGACCGGGACGATGAACTTCCCCTGCGGCCCGAGGAGATGACTGCATGAGCACCGCTCTCTCGCCCGCTTTCGACGGACGCTCGGCCGTCTTTGCTGGCGCCGATATCTGCAGCGAAGCGGGTCTGACGCTGCCCGGCAATGCCGCTCGCCCGGTGTTGGAGGACGACATCTGGGACTTCACCCACGTCATCGGACTGCCGACCCAGCTGAGCCCCTCGGTGAGGCGCTTCGACTTCACGCCGATCACGGACTCGCGTTGGCGACTGGTGGCCAAGGAACTGGTCCTGGCGATGCTCGCACCACGCCACCAGACGGTCGCCCCGTTGCCCCGTGCCTTCCGCAACCCGCTCCACGTGACGAGTTGTCGCGGTCGTCTCGACGAACTCGTCCGCTTCTTCAACTGGCTGAACGGCCGGGCGACCAGCAGCCTGCAGCAGATCACCACCCATGACTGCGAGGCATACCTGGCTCACCGCCGCTACGTGCTCGATGAGAACGGAGCCGTGATCGGCGAGAACAGCCACGCGACCAGGCGATCGGCTGCCCAGGTCGTCGTCGACCTGGTGAACTACCGCGACCTGTTCACCGCCGACCGCGTTTCCGCCGAGTTGCGGCCCTGGGGCGGCGCCACCGCCTCCGCCGTCGCCGAGATGCCCAGCGGCCGAGAGGAGAACAAGACCCAACCAGTCACGGACGACATCATGCAACCGGTGCTCGCGGCCGCCCTCTACCTGATGTCCACACTGGGCCCGCACGCCGTCGATCTCGCCGACAAGGTCCGCGAATCCGACCTTCACTCGGCACGGCGAGCCCAAGGACTACGGCGCGTCGGCCCCAAGAACCGCGTCCCGGTCCGAGAGCTCAGCGAAATCCTTGCCGAGTACACACGAACGTGCACAGCCCTGCCCATGCTGGAGGACCATTACATCTCGAAACGCCTCGAACAAGGCTGGGCCGAGGACGATCCCCTTCTCCCGGTGGCCATGGGCACCCTCGCCCGCCGGGCCGGGCTGAGCCAGTTCTGCCATCCCTGGCTGCCCACCATGCGGCCGGCGCTGGAAGATGCCCTCGCCCAGGTCGGCGTCGAGAGACCGTTCGGCCGGGATGCCGACTTGATCCCCACGGCCGACGGAACAGCGTCACTGCCCTGGACCCTGCCGCTCTCCCGGCTCCAGGCCGTCGCTCTGGTCGGCATCGTCCGCACCGCCGCGATCATCACCGCGGCTGCCATTTCGGGCATGCGCGCGAGTGAGCTGATGGAATTGCGCATCGGCTGCCGACGACCGCCCGAAGAATCCGTCCCGGGCCTGACCCGCTACCGGATCGCAAGCAAGATCGTCAAAGGGCAGCCGCTGGGCGGCACCCATGACGAGTGGGTCGTCATCGAACCGGTCTATCGCGCGATCGAACTCCTCGAGCAACTGCACGACGCCCCAACAGAAGGGGCCCTGCTGATCGGCAGGTTCTCCTTCAACGTCCGCTTCAAGTGGTTCAAGAACTGGGTCAACTCCCAGGCCGGGAAGAGACTTGGCCTGGCATCGATCCCCGAGGGGCCGATCAACCTGCGGATGCTACGGCGCACTTTGTCCCTGGAAATGGCCTACCGGCCCGGCGGCCTCCTGGCCACCAAGATCCACATGAAACATATCGCCGTGGCCACGACAGAGGGCTACGCCTCGCGTCCTGGCGGGGCTCAGGCCGAACTTCTGGCCGAGGTCAACAAGCACGAGAGCGAACGCAACCTCCAGCTGGTCCTGGAGGAGTTCCGAAACTACCAGCAGGGTGTCCTGCCCGCCGGTCCTGGCGCCCGCAGCCTCACGGAGTTCTTCGCCAGCATCGACGCCCAGGTCGATACGTCCTCGACCGCAGCCCCAAAAGTCCAGCGCAACGACCGCGACGTCCTCAACCTGCTGACCAAGCGCGCCAAAACTTTGCACCTCGGACCGGCGAACTACTGCTGGTTCACTGACCCCTCCAGGGCGCTCTGCCTCAAACTCGCGGGCACCCCCAGCGCGGACCGGCCGCTGATCGGGATGTGTGACTCGGCCCGCTGCCCGCAGGCTACCCACCACCCGTGCCACCGGCCCGTCTGGGCCGAGCACGCCGAACGCACCGAGATCTTCCTCGGCCAGCTCGGCGCGACGCGCAAGACCGAACACACCCGGCTCCAAGCCGACCGCGACCGAGCCCTCCGCGTCGTCGCCGAAATCGACGCCACCAGCACCATGAACGAGGCATCCGCATGAGAATCTCCGCAGCCCAGCGAACCGAGAACGAGAACCGCATCCGGGCCGCCATGGACCGCCTCCTGCGCGGCGAACTCCCGCCCGGCGGCAAGTGCGACATCAAGACCCTCGCCCACGAAGCTGGCGTCGACCGCACCGCCTTCTACGGCACCCGCCCCTACGCGCACCTCCGCGTCGAGTTCGAACGACGCCTGCAGGACCTGCAGCAGGCCGGCGACATTCCCGACCCTCGCGAGGCTCAGATCGCCCGCCTCAAGGCGGCGAACGCGAAGTTCAAGGAGCGACTGGTCAGATCAGAGCAAACGATCGACGAGCTCACGGAATTCCGCACCCAGGCGCTGGCCCGGCTCGCCGCCCAGCACGAAGAGATCGTCCGGCTCCGCGAAGCCGCCACCGGAACCAGTCGCGTCAGCCGCCTCCCCGCACCGCGAACAACTGTGATCGGCTCATGCAGCTGACCGCAGGATCCGCACTCGACGCGGTGTCAGCCCAGCGTGATCCACCGAATGCCGAGCCGCTCGACCTGGGCGGTCTCCGTCGCGTCAAGCGTCGCGCGACCGGTGACCTTGCGCAGGAAGGTCGGCCCGTCCCAGCCAAGTTCACGCGCGGCGTCCAACTGGTCCGCCCCGAGCAGAAGTTCCAGTACTGCCGCACCGGCCTCTCGAGTCAGCCACGCATCGCGTCCCAGCGCGTCTGCCAAGTCCAGGCCGTGAACCGCAACCTCCACCACTCTGGTGAGCAGGAACTCCGAGAGGAGCATCGCGTCACCGTGACGAGTACGCACGACTCGGTCTTCCGGTTCGTCCCGGCACATCTGATCCACCTGCTGCCACGTCACAGCGAAGTCGGCAGCGAGGACGGCGCCGTTGGCATGCTCGGCCGCGTGGTTCCGGGCCAGGTCGATGCGGGCAGCGTTGGTCTGCGGGCTGAACCGATCGTCGGGCCGGTAGTACTCCGTTGCACTGACCTCGGCCTTGTCCGGAGCAGGACCGTCCAGCATCTGCGGCAGCCACGCGATCACAACTCGGACGTGACCCAACAACTCGCGCACGGACCAGGGCTCACACCGCGTCGGACGATCCCACTCCGACTCGGACAGCCCGGCAACCGCCTGGGTGAGCTCCCCGGCTTCGAGGCGGAACGCTTCCAGCACACGACCCTGATCCATGTCGATCAAGCTATCAGCGGCCTCTACCTCGCACCCGCGAGGGTGATCTGCATCACCTTAGCGAGGCTTGATTGCAACACCACCGACCATGAGCGTCGCGAATTGCCCCTCGGCGAGGACGCCTGCTCAATCGCGACACGGACTCCACCGCACACGGCCTCTGCGGACATAAGGCATTACTACGCCAGCCTGCTGATCAAGCACGGCGAGTCCGTGAAGACGGTCTCCGAGCGCCTCGGCCACACCAATGCGGCCATGACGCTGAACATCTACACCCACCTGTGGCCCGACTCCGAGGAGCGGACCCGGGCCGCCGTCGACAAGGCGTACGCGGACCAGTCCGCCGATGCCCAGCCGCAGGTCGACGAAGCGGCGTAGCCGCTCCCCCGCGTGCCGGACTCATCCAGCACGCTGCGGACTCTGTGCGGACCGCAAAGGCCGCCCAACCCGCTCCACCGCAGGTCAGACGGCCTTTCGCCGGACGTATTAGACGTTGAAGCGGAACTCCACCACGTCCCCGTCCTGCATCTCATAGTCCTTGCCCTCCATGCGGGCCTTGCCCTTGGCGCGGGCCTCGGCGACCGAGCCCGTTTCGACCAGGTCCTCGAAGGAGATGATCTCCGCCTTGATGAAGCCCTTCTGGAAGTCGGTGTGGATCACACCGGCCGCCTCGGGGGCCGTGGCGCCCTTCTTGATCGTCCAGGCTCGGGCTTCCTTCGGGCCTGCGGTGAGGTAGGTCTGCAGGCCCAGGGTGTCGAAGCCGACGCGGCCGAGGGTGGCGAGGCCGGGTTCTTCCTGGCCCATGGACTGGAGGAGCTCGAGGGCCTCGTCGTCGTCGAGCTCGATCAGCTCGGACTCGATCTTGGCGTTGAGGAAGATCGCCTCGGCGGGGGCGACCAGGGCGCGCTGCTCGTTCTTGAAGTCCTCGTCGACCAGCTCGTCCTCGTCGACGTTGAAGACGTAGAGGAAGGGCTTGGTGGTGAGGAGGTGCAGCTCGTGGAGGAGCTTGCCCTTCTCCGTGCCTGCGGTGATGCCCGCGGCGAAGAGGGTCTGGCCGGACTCGAGGATCTTCTGGGCCTCCTCGACCGCCGCGAGGACCGCGACCTTCTCCTTCTGGAGGCGGGACTCCTTCGTGAGGCGCGGCACGGCCTTCTCGACGGACTGGAGGTCGGCGAGGATCAGCTCGGTGTTGATCGTCTCGATGTCGTCCTTGGGCGAGACCTTGCCGTCGACGTGGACGACGTTCTCGTCCTTGAAGGCGCGGATGACCTGGCAGATCGCGTCGGACTCGCGGATGTTCGCGAGGAACTTGTTGCCCAGGCCCTCACCCTCCGAAGCGCCTCGGACGATGCCGGCGATGTCGACGAAGTCGACGGTGGCCGGGAGCAGGCGCTGCGAGCCGAAGATCTCGGCCAACTTGTTCAGGCGGGCGTCCGGGACGCCGACGACGCCCACGTTCGGCTCGATCGTGGCGAACGGGTAGTTGGCCGCCAGCACGTCGTTCTTGGTCAGGGCGTTGAACAGGGTCGACTTGCCGACATTCGGCAGGCCGACGATTCCGATCGTGAGCGACACGTTGGCGACTTCCTGAAGAGTGAGGAGGCGGAATGAGCAGGCGGTGGGACGGGCGGAAATACATCGGGCCCGGGTGGGCCGATTCTCCAGTTTACGGGCGGGGGCAACCGGGTAACCACGGGTCCGGTCGGGCGTCGATCCGGTTCCCGTTCGGCCGTGTGGCATCGAACTCACCCCCAAGGTCGCCCAAAGCGCGTGTCCCGCACCTGTTTCCTCCCGCCCGGCGACCTACGTTGTCCCGGTGGAGCAGCACAGGACACGACCCCCGCAGCGCAGGCAGTCTCGGCAGGCCCCGCTGTCCCCGCAGAGCACCATCGACGAAGCCGCCGCCGTCTATCGGGTGATGGACGCGAAGCCGGGGGGCCGGTCCCGGCCGGTGCCACCCGTTGTTCTCGCGCTGCGCAGGCTGCCGAATCCGCGGCTGACCGGCATCGGTGCGGGACTCTTCGCCGTCGCCTCCATGTTCGTACTGGCGTGCCTCGACGAGCTGCTCCTCGACGGTTCATCCACCGTGTTCGGGATGCTGTTCCTGCCGGTCAGCGCGCTGACCGCCCTGTGGGTACGGCCCGTGGACCTGGTGACCGCGCCGATCATCGTGCCGATCGCATTCGCCGTCGGCGTCATCCCGATCTCCGGCGGCACCGGCGGCTTCGGCGGCCAGACCATGGCGCTCGTCACCGCGCTCGCCGTACATGCCGGGTGGCTGTACGGCGGGACGCTCATCGCCGGGCTCGTCGCGACCGTACGCAAGGTACGGCTGATGCGGCAGAGGCAACGTCAGCGTCGGATGCTGCTCGCCACGCGGCCCGCGCAGTCGCCCCGTCGCCCCCAGCGCTGACCGGGGACCGAGAAGGGCGGAGGCGTCGCCCCCGGCGGTAGCCGGGGGCCGCAGGACAGGGCGGCGGGGCGGCCGGGTGGGCCCTACGCCGTGTTCGCCGCCGCCATCGCCGCTCCCACGATGCCCGCGTTGTTCTGCAGCTCCGCCGGCACCATCTCGGCCCGTACATGCTCGATCAGCGGCAGGAATTTGTCAGCCTTGCGGCTGACTCCGCCGCCGATGATGAAGAGCTCGGGCGAGAACAGCATCTCCACATGGGTCAGGTACTTCTGTACCCGGTGCGCCCAGTGGTGCCAGCTCAACCCCTCGTCCTCCTTGGCCTTGGTGGAGGCGTGCTTCTCCGCGTCGTGGCCGTCCAGCTCCAGGTGGCCCAGCTCGGTGTTCGGAACAAGCTTGCCGTCGATGAAGAGGGCGCTGCCGATCCCCGTACCGAGTGTCAGTACGATCACCGTCCCCCCGCGACCGCGGCCGGCGCCGAACGCCATCTCCGCGATGCCGGCCGCGTCGGCGTCGTTCAGGAGGGTGACGGGCAGGCCGAGTCTGTCGCCGAGCAGTCCGCGGGCGTCCGTGTCGATCCAGCCCTTGTCGACATTGGCCGCGGTGCGTGTGCAGCCGCCGGTGACAACGCCTGGGAAGGTGATGCCCACCGGGCCCGACCAGTCGAAATGACCGACCACCTCGGCCACGCAATCGGTCACGTCCTTGGGCGTGGCCGGGTGCGGTGTCAGGACTTTGTGGCGCTCCTGCGCCAGGTCTCCGCGGTCCAGGTCCACAGGGGCCCCCTTGATCCCGGATCCGCCGATGTCCACTCCGAAGATCTGCATGCAATCCACGGTACGGGCAGGTGACCCGGCTCACTTCCCGGAACGGGAAGCCGTCGACGCGAAGCCGTCACTTCTCCACAAGTGCCGCGGCCTCGGCGCGCAGGTCGCGGCGGAGTTCCTTGGGCAGCGAGAACGTGATGGACTCCTCGGCCGCCTTCACGATCTCCACGTCCTCGAAACCGCGCTCCGAGAGCCACGCCAGGACGCCGTCGACCAGGACCTCGGGGACGGATGCGCCCGAGGTGACGCCGACCGTGGAGACGCCGTCCAGCCAGGCCTCGTCGATCTCGTCGGCGAAGTCGACCAGATGGGCGTCGTTGGCACCGGCGCCCAGGGCGACCTCGACCAGGCGGACCGAGTTGGAGGAGTTCTTGGAGCCGACGACGATCACGAGGTCGGCGTCCGCGCCCATCTGCTTCACGGCGATCTGGCGGTTCTGCGTGGCGTAGCAGATGTCGTCGCTGGGCGGCGAGACCAGGAGCGGGAACTTCTCCTTGAGCGCGCCGACGGTCTCCATCGTCTCGTCGACGGAGAGCGTGGTCTGGGAGAGCCAGACGACCTTCGACGGGTCGCGCACCTCGACATCGGCGACGTCCTCGGGGCCGTCGACCAGCGTGATGTGCTCGGGGGCCTCGCCGGAGGTGCCGATGACCTCCTCGTGGCCCTCGTGGCCGATCAGAAGGATGTCGAAGTCGTCCTGTGCGAAGCGGACGGCTTCCTTGTGGACCTTGGTGACCAGGGGGCAGGTCGCGTCGATCGTGGCGAGCTTCCGCTCCGCCGCCTCCTCGTGCACGGTCGGCGCGACGCCGTGCGCGGAGAACATCACGATCGAGCCCTCGGGAACCTCCGCCGTCTCCTCGACGAAGATCGCACCCTTCTTCTCCAGGGTCTGTACGACGTACTTGTTGTGGACGATCTCGTGGCGCACGTACACCGGGGAGCCGTACTGCTCCAGGGCTTTCTCCACGGCGATCACGGCACGGTCCACGCCCGCGCAGTAGCCACGGGGAGCGGCGAGCAGGACGCGGCGGGGTGTCGTAGCAGTCATGCGTCCCATCGTAAGGCCGAGCCGAACGCGCAGAAGATCGGCCGGGTCGCGAGATTGATGCGTATGCGATCAACGGAGGGTTGTCGGCTGGTGGTGCCGGCGCTGCAGTGGGGCGGCGCACGGTCCGAAGGAGCGGTGGGGTAAAGACCGCCGACGGGACGTGGCGGCTGTCGTGGGCGGCTGATTGTCGGTGGGGGCGGATACGCTCGCTCGCATGGCTCTCCAAACGTCCGCGGAAGCTCCGCTGCCCGTCGGTGAGGTGTCGCGGCTCATCGGGGGGTGGATCGACCGTCTCGGCACCGTCTGGGTCGAGGGGCAGATCACCCAGCTGTCGCGGCGGCCCGGCGCCGGCGTGGTGTTTCTGACGCTGCGCGACCCGTCACAGGACATCTCGGTGAGTGTGACGTGCTTCCGCCAGGTCTTCGACCGGATCGCGGATGTCGTGACGGAGGGGGCGCGGGTCGTCGTCCTCGCCAAGCCCGAGTGGTACGCGCCGCGTGGCCAGCTGTCCCTGCGGGCCACGGAGATACGGCCGGTCGGCATCGGTGAGCTGCTGGTCCGCCTTGAGCAGCTGAAGAAATCGCTGGCCGGGGAGGGGCTCTTCGCGCTCGACCGGAAGAAGCCGCTGCCGTTCCTGCCGCAGCTGATCGGACTGGTCTGTGGCCGGGCCTCGGCGGCCGAGCGCGACGTCCTGGAGAACGCACGGCGGCGGTGGCCCGCGGTGCGGTTCGAGGTGCGCAACACGGCGGTTCAGGGGGTGCACGCGGTGAATCAGGTCGTCCAGGCCGTGAAGGAGCTGGACGACCTCCCGGACGTCGACGTGATCGTCGTGGCGCGGGGCGGCGGCAGCGTGGAGGATCTGCTGCCGTTCTCGGACGAGCAGCTGATCCGTACGGTCGCCGCGTGCCGTACGCCGGTGGTGTCGGCGATCGGTCATGAGCCGGACTCGCCGCTGCTCGACCTGGTCGCGGATCTGCGTGCCTCCACTCCGACGGACGCGGCGAAGAAGGTCGTGCCCGATGTGGGCGAGGAGCTGGACCGGGTGCAGCAGCTGCGGGACCGTGCGCTGCGGACGGTACGGGGGCTGCTGGACCGGGAGGAGCGGGGACTGGCTCATGCGCTGGGCCGGCCCGCGATGGAGCATCCCCGGCGGATGGTGGACGAGCGGGCGTCGGAGATCGATGCGCTGATCGGGCGGGGTCGGCGGGTGCTGGGGCATCTGCTGGACCGGGCGGACTCGGAGCTCGCCCACACCCGGGCGCGGGTGGTCGCGTTGTCGCCCGCGGCGACGCTGGAGCGCGGGTACGCGGTGCTGCAGCGGGCGGACGGCCATGTGGTGCGGGCTCCCGCGGACGCGGGGGCGCCGGGCGATGTGCTTCGGGCGCGGGTTTCGGGGGGCGAGTTCGCGGTGCGGGTAGGCGAGTGAGTGAGCGAGCGGGGGTTCTATACGGGGGCGGACGGGCGGCCGCGGCGGCTCGAAGGTGATGACGGGCGAAGTCTCAGGCTCCTGGTGGGCCGGAACGTAGGGTGGGGCGCATGACGGACGACGGGACTACGACAGCTGGTGCCGCGGGCACGCTCGGATACGAGCAGGCCCGTGACGAGCTGATCGAGGTGGTGCGCCGCCTGGAGGCGGGCGGTACGACGCTGGAAGAGTCCCTCGCGCTGTGGGAGCGGGGCGAGGAGCTGGCGAAGGTGTGCAGGCACTGGCTGGAAGGCGCGCGCGCACGGCTGGACGCGGCCCTCGCGGGGCCGGCCGACCCCCAGGAGAACGGCGGCGGCACGACAGCCGACAGCGGCTGAGGCCGCCCCGGATTTCCCGACTTCCCGGCCTCCTCGGCTTCCCTGGCCTTCCCGACTTCCCAGCTTCCTCGGCTTCCCTGGCCTTCCCGACTTCCCAGCTTCCTCGGCTTCCCGGCTTTTCGGACGAGGCCGACCATGGCGAGGCGGGCGCGGGGCAGGTGGCGCCCACGATCGGAGCCCTGCCCGCGACTGGCGCAAGAGGCCCGGACTGTGGAACAGGTCACTCCGCTCCAGGTTTAGTTGAAAGTTAACCTACCTCTCCCGTACCGTGGCCGTCGTTGCTTGATCCCCGTGTACGCCCGGAAGGTAAAACGCAAGATGTCCCTCGCTCTTGACCCCGCCGCCCAGGACCTCCTCTTCCGTGAGGCCCGCACCGCCAACACCTTCGCCGACGAGCCGGTGACCGAGGAGCAGGTCCAGGCGATCTACGACCTGGTCAAGTACGGCCCCACCGCGTTCAACCAGTCGCCGCTGCGCGTCGTCCTGGTCCGCTCCGACGACGCCCGTGCGCGCCTCGTCAAGCACATGGCCGAGGGCAACCGGCCGAAGACCTCGACCGCCCCGCTGGTCGCCATCCTGGTCGCCGACAACGAGTTCCACGAGGAGCTCCCGGCCCTGATGCCGCACTTCCCGCAGGCCAAGGACGCGTTCTTCTCCGAGCGCCCGGTCCGCGAGTCGTCCGCCGCCCTCAACGGTTCGCTGCAGGCCGCGTACTTCATCATCGGCGTCCGCGCCGCCGGCCTGGCCGCGGGCCCGATGACCGGCTACGACGCCGCGGGCATCGAGAAGGAGTTCCTGGACGGCGACCACAAGGTGCTGATGGTCGTCAACATCGGCAAGCCGGGCGAGGACGCCTGGTTCCCGCGCCTGCCGCGCCTCGCCTACGACGAGGTCGTCACGACCGTCTGATCGTCTCCACGCGTACGGCGAAGGCCCTGGAGCACTGTGTGCTGCCCCAGGGCCTTCGCCGTATGTCGTGTACGACGATCAGGCCGACTTGAGCGCGGCCGCCATCTCCGCCAGCCGATCCGGCGAGGCGGAACCCGTGACCACCGTGGTCGCACCCTTGTCCTGGCGCACGAGGGCGTCGTACTTCTCGCCCTTCCAGTGCTGCCAGGTCTCGCCCGCGACCTGCTGCGTACGCCCGGTGTTCTTGGCGTCCTGGCTGACCTCGGTCACATACTTCTTCGCCGGGGACGTGGACTGCTCCACCGCGACGTACTTGCCCTCCGGGTCGATGAAGCCCAGGTGCCAGCTGTTACCGGCCTTGCGGTCGTAACTGACCGAGGTCGGCTTCCACTCCTTGGCCAGTCCGTCCGGGGCTGCCACCGGGTACGGCGCCGCGCGCCGCGCCGTCAGGAGCTCCACCCGGTAGTCGACCGCCTTGACCGGGTTGGCGTTCTCGTCGTGCGGAACGAAGATGTAAACAACCCCTGCCGCAGCGGAGATCACCGCCATCGACAGGAACATGTCCCGCACTGTCTGCTTGCCTCGCTTGCTAGCCACGGGTCCATGGTCGCATTAGGCCCGAGGGACCCGATCCGCGGGCAGCCCGCTCATACGTGACCCGGTCTGCTCATTTTGTCGACCTGGCGATAGAGTCACAGCACCCTCTTCCGGTCGTCGCCGTACAGAAAGGTGCGCTCCGATGTCCGAGCATCATCTGCCGTCTCAGCTCGAGGTCTCCCCGGAGGCCCCCGACCGTAACCTCGCCCTGGAGTTGGTCCGGGTCACCGAGGCCGCCGCCATGGCAGCGGGTCGCTGGGTCGGCCGCGGCGACAAGATCGGCGCCGACGGCGCCGCCGTGAAGGCCATGCGGACCCTCGTCTCCACCGTCTCGATGAACGGCGTCGTCGTCATCGGCGAGGGCGAGAAGGACGAAGCCCCCATGCTGTTCAACGGCGAGCGCGTCGGGGACGGCACCGGTCCCGAGGTCGACATCGCCGTGGACCCGATCGACGGTACGACCCTGAACGCCAAGGGCATGCCGAACGCGATCGCCGTGCTGGCCGCCGCCGACCGCGGCGCCATGTTCGACCCGTCCGCGGTCTTCTACATGGACAAGCTGGTCACCGGCCCCGAGGCCGCCGACTTCGTCGACATCAATGCGCCCGTCTCGGTGAACATCCGCCGTGTCGCGAAGGCGAAGAACTCCTCCCCCGAGGACGTCACCGTCGTCGTCCTCGACCGCCCCCGCCACGACGGGATCGTCAAGGAGATCCGGGAGACCGGCGCCCGGATCAAATTCATCTCCGACGGCGATGTCGCGGGCTCGATCATGGCCGCCCGCGAAGGGACCGGCGTCGACCTGCTGATGGGCATCGGCGGCACCCCCGAGGGCATCATCTCGGCCTGCGCCATAAAGTGCCTCGGCGGTGTCATCCAGGGCAAGCTCTGGCCGAAGGACGAGTCCGAGCGGCAGCGCGCGCTGGACGCCGGGCACGACCTGGACCGGGTCCTGTCCACCGACGACCTGGTCAGCGGCGACAACGTGTTCTTCGTCGCGACCGGCATCACGGACGGTGAGCTGATGCGCGGCGTGCGCTACCGCGCGGAGACGGCGACCACCGAGTCGATCGTCATGCGGTCCAAGTCCGGCACCATCCGGAAGATCGACTCGACCCACCGGCTGTCGAAGCTGCGTGCCTACAGCGCGATCGACTTCGACCGCGCGAAGTAGGCCCCGCCCCCCGGGGTTCGGGGAGCGACACGCGAAGAGGCGCCCCCGTGTGCGGTGGGGGCGCCTCTTCGCGTGTACGGACGCGGGGGCGCCGGTTCAGGCACCGGGCACCGAGCCGGACGGTGACGGTCAGCCCGCCGCGGCTATGCGGCTCGTCGCGGCGGAGGATGCGGATGATGCCTTGAGCTCCATCTCGCGCCGTCTGCGACGGGCGAGCACCACCCGGCGTTCAGCGGCGGTGAGGCCGCCCCACACCCCGTACGGCTCCGGCTGTACGAGGGCGTGTTCCTGGCATTCGACCATCACCGGGCAGCGCGCGCAGACCCGCTTCGCGGACTCCTCGCGCGCGAGTCTGGCAGCAGTTGGCTCCTTCGACGGGGCGAAGAACAGCCCGGCTTCGTCCCGGCGGCACACCGCCTCCGAGTGCCAGGGGCCGGCCTGGCCCTCCCGCGCGCAGGTGCGCTGGGGAGGGACGGCGGCGACCTGCAGGGGCTGATGCGGCAGTTGCAGCACGGTCTACTCCTGACGACGGCTTCGCGAGCGAGAGACGATGCAGCACTCCCTACCCGCTGTGCGCGCGCCTATGCACTGAGTGGCACCTGGTTCCGTGCTGCGGAATTGTGGCAGTTCAGGAATATGGCTTGTTCTCGAAGGAGTTCAGAGCAGTTCGGAAGAGTTCACGGGAGGGCGGACCACGCCGTTCCCTGCCGAGTCCCGGTACTGCAACATTGCCGTACTAGCCGAGGTATTTGCGCAGCCGGTCCTGGAGGTCCGCAATGAACTTCCCTCGCTTGGGCTTCGCCTCGGCGCTACCGAACACCGCATAGCCGTTGACGACAATCACTGGTGCCTCGGGGTCCGCGGATTCCAGTGTGGCGACTTCGAAACTACCGAAGACGCCCGTGCCGCTGCCGCGCAGCGAGATGTTCTCGGGGACCTTGATCTCGACACTTCCGAAGATGGCGGTCGCATGGATCACCGTGAGCCTCTGACCGAAAAGCGCCTCGGTCAGATCGATCTCCACGCTGCCGAAGAGCGCGAAGGCGTTCGTACGGCCGCCGACCCGCCAACGACCCTTGCGGGTGGAGCTGCTGAAGATCGCCACCAGGTTCTCGGCCGGGCCCGTGGGGCTCTCGTGGCCATAGGCGCCGGACTCGGCGGCCGAGCGGGAGGCGCCTCCAGGGGCGGGCAGGTCCCGTACCAGCGGCTCCAGTTCACCGATGGTCTTGGCGCGGTAGACCGCATCGACCCGCTCGGCGTGTTCCTCGGCGGTGAGCCGGCCCTCGGCCATGGCCTCGCGCAGGATGTCCGCGATCCGGTCCCGGTCCGCGTCGGAGGCGCGGATACCGGTCGGCTCCGCCGGGGTTACGGGCTGCTGGGGCTGCTTTTCGAGGTCCACCGACCCAGGGTACCCAAACGCGATAGATCGCGACTAGCCCCCGCCACGCCTCCGCCGTGTCGCCCCCTCGTGGATGCCGGAACTGAGCCTTACCTCACAGCTTCGGTGTCCGCGCGGCGCTCTACCCTGGTGGGTGCGCTGCCCAAGGGAGGCCAGCCGCCGTCTGCCGAGTGAGGAATGGCCGTAATGCCAGAGTTTGCGTACTCCGATCTGCTCCCCCTGGGAGAGGACACCACGCCGTATCGTCTGGTGACCTCCGAGGGTGTCTCCACCTTCGAGGCCGACGGTCGTACGTTCCTCAAGGTCGCCCCGGAGGCGCTGCGCACCCTGGCCGCCGAGGCCATGCACGACATCTCGCACTACCTGCGCCCCGCCCACCTGGCGCAGCTGCGGCGGATCGTGGACGACCCCGAGGCGTCGTCCAATGACAAGTTCGTCGCGCTCGACCTGCTGAAGAACGCGAACATCGCTGCCGCGGGCGTCCTGCCGATGTGCCAGGACACCGGCACCGCGATCGTCATGGGCAAGCGCGGGCAGAACGTACTCACCGAGGGCGGTGACGAAGAGGCCCTGTCGCACGGCATCTTCGACGCGTACACCAAGCTCAACCTCCGCTATTCGCAGATGGCTCCGCTCACCATGTGGGAGGAGAAGAACACCGGCTCGAATCTGCCCGCGCAGATCGACCTGTACGCCACCGACGGCGGCGCTTACAAATTCCTCTTCATGGCAAAGGGCGGCGGCTCGGCCAACAAATCGTTCCTCTTCCAGGAGACGAAGGCCGTGCTGAACGAGGCCTCCATGATGAAGTTCCTGGAAGAAAAGATCCGTTCGCTGGGTACGGCCGCCTGCCCGCCGTACCACCTGGCGATCGTCGTCGGCGGTACGTCGGCCGAGTTCGCGCTGAAGACGGCGAAGTACGCCTCCGCGCACTACCTGGACGAGCTGCCCGCGGAGGGCTCCCCCACCGGTCACGGCTTCCGTGACAAGGAGCTGGAGGAGAAGGTCTTCGAGCTGACGCAGAAGATCGGTATCGGCGCCCAGTTCGGCGGCAAGTACTTCTGCCACGACGTCCGTGTCGTCCGCCTTCCCCGGCACGGCGCCTCGCTGCCGGTGGCGATCGCCGTCTCCTGCTCGGCGGACCGCCAGGCCACCGCGAAGATCACCGCCGAGGGCGTCTTCCTGGAGCAGCTGGAGAAGGACCCGGCGCGCTTCCTGCCCGACACCACCGACGAGCACCTGGACGAGTCCGGGGCCCGCGGCGAAGCCGCTCAACGACACAGTGTGAAGATCGACCTCAACCGGCCGATGGACGAGATCCTCACCGAGCTGACCAAGTACCCGGTCAAGACCCGACTGTCGCTGACCGGACCGCTGGTCGTGGCGCGCGACATCGCGCACGCAAAAATCAAGGAGCGGCTGGACGCGGGCGAGGACATGCCGCAGTACCTGAAGGACCACCCGGTCTACTACGCGGGCCCGGCGAAGACGCCCGAGGGGTACGCCTCCGGCTCCTTCGGTCCGACGACGGCCGGCCGTATGGACAGCTATGTGGCGCAGTTCCAGGCGGCGGGCGGCTCCAAGGTGATGCTGGCCAAGGGCAACCGGTCCAAGCAGGTCACTGACGCGTGCGACGCGCACGGCGGTTTCTACCTCGGCTCGATCGGCGGACCGGCGGCGCGCCTCGCGCAGGACTGCATCAAGAAGGTCGAGGTCGTCGAGTACGAGGAGCTCGGCATGGAAGCGGTCTGGAGGATCGAGGTCGAGGACTTCCCCGCGTTCGTCGTCGTCGACGACAAGGGCAACGACTTCTTCACCGAGCCCGCCCCGGCACCGACGTTCACCAGCATTCCGGTGCGGGGTCCTGGTCTCGCCTGATGGGCTGAGAGCCCGTCGGGCAACCTCTGAGCCGTACCGAGGGCACGACAAGTACGGTCCTGCGGGGGCGTTCCGGCCGCATTCCATCGGCCGGGGCGCCCCCGCTGGCCGTTCTCACTCCTCCAGCAAGCCCGACGTCGCGACCAGATAGCCGAGTTGGGCGCGGCTGTTGCTGCCCAGCTGCCCGGAGACCCTCCGCACATGCTCGGCGACGCTGCGGCGACTCATCCCGAGCCGGCGCGCGATCGACTCATCCGTCTCGCCGCCAACGACCGCCTGCAGGATGGTCCGTTGCAGGTCGGAGGTGACGACCGGGGTGCGCAGCGGCACGCGTTCCGGGTGAACCGGGACCGAGCGGGCCCAGGCTTCGTCGAAGTGACGGACCAGGAAGCGGACCAGGGACGGGTGCTGGATACGCAGGGCGCTGTGCGGCTCGTCGGAGTACGGGACGAAGGCGAGGTTCCGGTCGAAGACGATGATCCGGTCGACGACCTCGGCCAGCGTTCTGACCTCGGCACCCTCGGTGGTCACCCGCTCGATGTAGGCGAGCGTCGTACGGTCCGAGCGGACGGTGTGCTGGTAGATCGTCCGCTGCCGGATGCCGCGCCGCAGATTGCGCAGGTCCCTGGGCAGCGATTCCTCGAGGGTGTGCGCGGGACGGCCGCCGCCGGGGTGGGCGGTGCGGACCTCCTCACGGCAGCCCGCGACGCCCGCGTCGAGCGCCTTGCCGATGACGGCCGCACCGCGGAGCCGGGTGAGGGCGGGCTGTTCTAGCCGGTGCGCATCGGCGTACAGGCCCTCGAACACGGCAAGCGCGGCGCGGGCCGAGCGCAGCGTGCGGCGCTCGCGGGCGATCGCCTCCTCGATGGGCCCGAGTGCGTCGAACGAGGCGGTCTCGGGCGGTACGGGGATCAGGTGTCCCGGTGAGTCACGGTCCTCCACCATCAGATGCAGGGTGCTCAGGCAGGCGGGCACCTCGCCCGCCGGAAGGCCTCCGTCCGTGAGCGCGCGCCGATAGGCCTCGAGGGCCGTGTCGCACACGCGCTCCGGTGATGATTCGCGGCAATCACAGGCTTGTGGGCCGGATTGATCGTCCTTCACAACCATGCAGATTACATTCGTGCAATCCGGAGGCCATGGACGAGCACGGCCGCTCGGTGAGTATGGGCCGGTGACGCAGGACATCGAACAGGCGGACGACCGGCAGGGCCCCGCACCGGACATCGATCCGGCCGGCACGGCGCGCGGCGAGCGCCGTTATCGATTCCTCGTCGCCGGGTACTCCCTCTCTTCGTACGGCACCTTCCTGAATATGGTGGCGCTCAATCTGTTCGTCTACGAGACGACGGGCAGAGCACTTGCCATGGGCCTGTTCATGGCCGCGCGGCTGGGGTCCGGGTTTCTCGCCGGGCTGACTGCCGGTGGCCTCCTCGCCCGATTCACGGCCAAAAGCCTCATGCTGTGGACGAATGTGGCACAGGCGGCGGTGATGCTGTTGCTGGTCTTCGCGCCGGAGGGGATGCGGACGGCCGCGCTGATGGCCGTGTGCGTGGTGGTCGGCGCCTGCGGAACGCTTTTCATGGTGTCGTTGCGCAGTTCCATTCCCGAGATGGTCGGCGACGACCGGCGGTCCTGGGCCAACTCCCTTTCCATCACGGGGCGTTCACTGGCCATGGTGGCCGGGTTCGCCTCGGCGGGTGTGGTGGTCTCGCTGGTCGGCTACACCGCCGCGTTCGTGGTGGACATGGTCACCTTTGTGGTCTGCGCCGTGACGGTGGCCCTGCTGCCGATCGCCGGCGGGGGCAGGGGGAAGGACGCCCGGCCTGAATCGGAGGGGGATTCCGGCGGGCGTACGCAGGAGGGGAAGAGGCGGACCGGGACGGGGCGGCGGATGCCGGGGGCGTTCCTCAGGTCGGCCGCCGCGCCCGGTCTCGGTCTGATGGTGGTGCTGCGGGGCGCGGACGCCTTCGGCTCGTCCTCCCACAACGCCGCGCTGCCGGTCCACTCCGCCGGGCTCGACGCCTCGCACCCTGCCGTGTTCGTCAGCGCGTTCTGGTGTCTGTGGGCGCTGGGGAACGTCGTCGCACAGCAGCTGATCCAGCGGTACATCAAGCGCACCGGGCGGTCGGTGGGCGCACCGGGGTTCGGGTACGGCACGTGTCTGATGTCCGGGGCGTTCATTCTGGCGTTCGCCGGGTTCCCGTCGGCGGCGACCGCCGTGATCGCACTGGTCGCGGGGGCGGCCGACGGGCTCACCGAGGTCTCGTACACCTCGCATCTGCAGACGCTCCCCGCCGATCTGCGCGCTCATGCGTTCGGGCTCTCCGCGACGGTGGAGAATCTCGGGTTCGGCGTCGGCATGATCCTGGTCGCGGCGGCACTCGACGGCCACAGCCCGTTGACCGTCGTCGCCTGGTCGCACGGGGTGGCCATCGTGATCGCCATGGTGTTCCTGATCAGGGTGGCGGGGTCGCGGAGGCGAGATCGTGCCCCCGCGCCCCGCTCCGGTGCCGATCACGGTGGGCAGGTGCGGTGAGGGTTCGCTTACGACGAAATTCAGCCAATTTTGAGGCGCAGCCGTGCGGGGCCCGCGGGCGCGGGCGGTGTCCGGGAACGGGGTGCCGCGTGTCCCGGCCCTCCTCAGCGCCTTCCCGGACGCCCATGACACGGGCCTCGTACGCCCCGGGCCACCTCAAACCCGGGCGCCGGGGCGGCCGGTCCGGCACCGCCGCTTTCACGCAGCGGGCCGCGCCATGGACTTGCGCCGTACCGGGCAGCTGCGGTGGGTTGTCGGACGTTCCTGCACTGCTCCGCCGACCCGGGGCACCGGGACGCAGTCCTGGCGAACCGGGAAACAGTGCCGGAAAACCGGCAGACCGTCCTCAGGAACCAGAAAACAGCCGCCCCCCCACCTTGGACACCGCACCGCGCCCAGCGGCTCGGCGCGGGTCCGCCCACCCTCACCGTCGAACACCGGAAAGGCGGACGCCGTATGACGCCGCTTCCCCACCGCAGCCACGCCGACGACCTGTTGTCCTTCATCAGGGCCAGCCCTTCCCCGTACCACGCGGTGGCGAGCGCCGCCCAGCGCCTGGAGAAGGCCGGCTTCCGTGAACTGCGTGGCACGGACGACTGGACGGGCACGACCGGCGGCAGCTTCGTCGTCCGCGGCGGCGCCCTGATCGCCTGGTACGTCCCCGGGGGCGCCCCCGCGCACACCCCCTTCCGGATCGTCGGCACACACACGGACTCCCCGAATCTGCGGGTCAAACCCACCCCCGACACCGGGTCCGCGGGCTGGCGGCAGATAGCCGTGGAGATCTACGGCGGCGTTCCGCTGAACACCTGGCTCGACCGCGATCTGGGCATCTCGGGGCGGCTCGCGCTGCGCGGCCCCGGCGGCGGGGTCGAGTCCCGGCTCGTCCGGATCGACGAACCGCTGTTGCGGGTGCCCCAGTTGGCCATCCATCTGGACCGTACGGTCAATGAGGGGCTCGCCCTCGACCGGCAGCGCCATCTCGCCCCGCTGTGGGCGCTCGGGGCGCCCGAGGAGGGCGCGCTGCTGGGCCGGGTCGCGGCGGCCGCAGAGGTGGACCGGGAGGACGTCCTCGGCTGGGATCTGATGCTCCATGACATCCAGCCGCCCGGATATCTCGGCGCGGACCGGGAGTTCGTGGTGTCCGCGCGGCTGGACAACCTGGTGTCGGTGCATGCGGGCGTCACGGCCCTGGCGGGTGCGGCGACCGCGGACGACGCCCCCTCGTACATCCCCGTCCTGGCGGCCTTCGACCACGAGGAGGTCGGCAGCTGTTCGGAGACGGGCGCGCAGAGCCCACTGCTGGAACGGGTCCTCGGCCGTTCGGTCACCGCGCGCGGCGGCAGCTCCGAGGACTTCTCCCGCGCCCTGTCCGGCACCTTCTGCATCTCCGCCGACATGGCACACGCGGTTCACCCCAACTACGCGGAACGGCACGACCCGGGCCACCACCCGCTGCCCAACGGCGGCCCCACGGTCAAGGTCAACGTCAATCAGTGGTACGCCACCGACAGCACCGGCATGGCGGTGCTCGTGGCGGCGTGCGAGCGGGCGGGTGCGCCGTGGCAGCCGTTCGCCTCCAACAACGCGATGCCGTGCGGCACGTCGATCGGCCCGCTCACCGCGGCCCGGCTGGGTGTCCCGACGGTCGACGTGGGGGTGCCGGGACTGTCCATGCACTCGGCGCGCGAGCTGTGCGGGGCCGCCGATCCCGGTCATCTGGCCGCCGTCCTGGGCACGTTCGTGACGTCCGGCTGACACACGGGCCGGGGCGGGGTGGCCGAGGCCGCCCCGCCCCTCCCTCCACCGCGGTGGGGAGTTACGCGAACCGCTGCTTCGCGCTGCCGTCGCAGCTCTGCAGCTTCAGCGGGTCCTTGGCCGCCGCGAGCGTCAGGCACAGCCCGGTCGAGGCCGCCGGGCGCAAGGTGCCCGACTGCTTGACGAACTGCTGGTTGGCCGTGCCCGAGCAGTTCCACACGATGAGCGTGGCGCCCGCCTTGTAGTCGGCGCCCGGTACGTCGAGGCACCGGTCGTGGCTCAGCTCCGTCACGATGCTCTTCGTGCCGGAGTCGTACCACCAGCCCTGGTTGCGGCCGCCGTGGCAGTCCCAGCCGGTGATCTCGGTGTCGTTGCGGGTCACCGAGGCGGGGACGTCCACGCAGGTGCCCGTGGCCTCGTTCTTCAGGGGCTTGAAGACGTTGTCCCACGCCGCGGGCTGCAGTACGGGCGATCCGGTGCTCGCCGGGTCCGCGCAGCCCGCCTCGCGCAGAGACGAGTTGTAGATCTGGGTCAGGCAGGAAGCGAAGGCGGCGTGGCCGCGCGCGTTCGGATGGAAGGACTGCCGGACGGAATTGGAGTCCGGCGGGAAGTGCGACAGGTCGATGTAGAGGCCACGGGCCCAGGTGTTCTCGCTGCAGACCTCGTGACCGTGGAAGAGCCGGGAGTTGTCGAGGTAGACGGCTCCGGTGTCGGCGGCGGCCTTGCGCATACCGCGCTCGAAGGCGGGGACCGCGACGTCACGGCCCCAGGCGGCGTCGGAGTCGTAACCGGCGCAGCCACCGGGAAGCTTGCCGGGAAAGTTCGGATTGTCGTAGAAGTCCGGGCCGATCGGGCTCGGGTAGCCCATGACCACGAGCTTGTAGTCGCTGTTGCCGTATCCGGCGCCGGACATGACGGTCCTCAGATCGCGCACCGTCTTCTCGACCTTGGGGACGAGTCCGTCGACGCGCGCCTGCCAGCCGCCCTCGTACTTCGGCCGGCAGGTGCCCTGGGAGAGCACCCAGCGCTGGACGCAGTCCGTCATGACCGGGCCGAACTGGAGGTCGTCATTGGCGCCGGCGACCAGCACGATCATCTTGATGCGGGTGTTGCGGGCCTTGACGGCGAGGTTGTCGCTCTGCACGAGTTCGTCGGCGTACTGCTTCGACCCGCCGATCACGATGTTGCCGGTGTACGCGCCGGAGCACGAGACGTTGTACGTCACGTCCGCCGGGATGCCGGTGCGGTGGATCGCGGAGTCGGGCGAACGGTGGCACCAGTTGTCGGGGCCGTTGGTGCCCGCCTCGTACGTGCCGACGCCCTCGCCCGAGATCTCGCTGTCGCCGAGAGAGATCAGCCCCGTCTTGCGGTCGGCGAGCGGGCGCTCGGCCGGGTCACCGTACAGCTGGGTGGCTTCGGCGGCGCGGATGGCCTCCAGCTCGGGCGACAGGGGGGTGGATGCGGTAGCAGTGGAACCGGACAGGTCTGCCGCGCCCGCCGGTCCTGCGGCGGCGGCCATACCGCCCCATGCCGCCGCCACGGCCGCGGCGGCCGCGACCGTACAGCGAAGTCTGTGCCTGGTGGGCCTCATTGCGCCTCCCCGGGTTGCTGCACGGGGTACGGGGGTCGTCCCCCGGGAAAATGCAGCACCCCCGGTATTTACTGGTCGGTAGGCGACTTGGGAATACACAGAACAAGACAAGTGCTCAACTTTTTCAGGAGGTTGAACCCCATGGACGACGCACAGACCCCTGCGGGCGGTACGGATTTCCGCATCGAGCACGACTCGATGGGCGAGGTGAGGGTGCCCGCGGATGCCAGGTGGCGGGCCCAGACGCAGCGCGCGGTGGAGAACTTCCCGATCTCCGGCCAGCGCCTGGAGCGGGCCCACATCGAGGCCCTGGCCCGGATCAAGGCCGCCGCGGCCAAGGTGAACGCCGAGCTGAAGGTGCTCGACCCGGACATCGCCCTGGCGATCCAGGAGGCCGCCGAGGAGGTCGCGGAGGGGCGCTGGGACGCGCACTTCCCGATCGATGTCTTCCAGACCGGGTCCGGCACCTCGTCCAACATGAACACCAATGAGGTCGTGGCCACTCTCGCCACCGAGCGCCTGGGCCGCGAGGTCCACCCCAACGACCACGTCAACGCCTCGCAGTCGTCCAACGACGTCTTCCCGTCCTCCATCCACATCGCCGCGACCGCAGCCGTCACCGGCGAGCTGATCCCGGCGCTGGACCATCTGGCTGCCGCCCTGGAGCGCAAGTCCGCCGAGTTCGCGACGGTCGTGAAGTCGGGGCGTACGCATCTGATGGACGCCACGCCCGTCACGCTGGGCCAGGAGTTCGGCGGCTACGCGGCGCAGATCCGGTACGGCATCGAGCGGCTGCGCGCCTCCCTGCCCCGCCTCGCCGAGCTGCCGCTGGGCGGCACGGCCGTCGGTACCGGAATCAACACCCCGCCCGGCTTCTCCGCCGCCGTCATCGCCGAGGTCGCCCGTGCCACCGGGCTGCCGCTCACCGAGGCCAGGGACCACTTCGAGGCGCAGGGCGCGCGGGACGGGCTCGTGGAGACGTCCGGCCAGCTCCGCACCCTCGCCGTCTCGCTCACCAAGATCTGCAACGATCTGCGCTGGATGGCGTCCGGGCCGCGCACCGGTCTGGCCGAGATCAGCCTTCCCGACCTCCAACCCGGCTCGTCGATCATGCCGGGGAAGGTGAATCCGGTCATTCCCGAGGCCGTCCTGATGGTCGCGGCCCAGGTGATGGGCAACGACCAGACGGTCGCCGTCGCCGGAGCGGCGGGCAACTTCGAACTGAATGTCATGCTTCCGGTCATCGCGAAGAATCTGCTGGAGTCGGTGCGGCTCCTGGCCAACGCCTCCCGGCTGCTCGCGGACCGCACGGTCGACGGGATCGCCGCGAACGTGGAGCGTGCCAGGGAGTACGCGGAGTCCTCACCGTCCGTCGTCACCCCGCTGAACAAGTACATCGGTTACGAGGAGGCGGCGAAGGTCGCCAAGAAGTCCCTGGCCGAGCGCAGGACGATCCGCGAGGTGGTGCTGGACTCGGGATATGTCGAGCGCGGCGATCTCACGGTGGAGCAGCTCGACGAGGCGCTGGACGTGTTGCGTATGACCCGCCCGTGACAGTGTCGCAGCAACCGGGCTGCGGCATCTCTAAGATCTGTCCATGGCAGGTACCGGATACATCGAGCACTGGGCGCCGGGCGATCAGATCCTGTGGCGCTACCGCGGCAACGGCACGCTGCGGCGGGACTCCGTGCCGGGTCACGCCCAGGGCCCGGTCCACATCTGCCGCCCCGTCACCGTTGTCCAGGACACCGACGAGCTGCTCGCCGTATGGGTGGCCCCCGGCACCGAGTGCGTGAAGCCGGTGCTGGCGAACGGCACCGACGTGCACGACGAGCCGCTCGCCACCCGCTACACCGCCCCGCGCACCACCGCCCGCTCGGCCTGGCTGGGCAACGGCGTGCTGAAACTCGCCCGTCCCGGTGAACCCTGGTCGGTCTGGCTGTTCTGGGAGGCCGGCTGGCAGTTCCGCAGCTGGTACGTGAACCTGGAGAAACCGCGCACCCGCTGGGCGGGCGGCATCGACTCCGAGGATCACTTTCTCGACATCTCCGTCTACCCGGACCGTAGCTGGATCTGGCGCGACGAGGACGAGTTCGCCCAGGCGCAGCGGGTCGGTCTGATGCCCCCGCAGACCGCGCGGCGGGTACGGGAGGCGGGCCTCGCGGCCGTCGAGGTGATCCGGGACTGGGGCACGCCGTTCCGGGACGGCTGGGAGGACTGGCGGCCCGATCCGCGCTGGCGGGTTCCGGCGCTCCCGGATGACTGGGACCGTACCCCCTCGCATATGCCGTCGTGAGACCCTTGATGCATCCCAGGGGGGCAAACGTAGGATCGTCCTCCGGAGGGCCGCTCCGCACCAACCGGCGGGCGCGGCACCGGACCTGACCGCAAGTCATCGCACGAGCACCACGCACTGCATGAGCTGTATGAGCTGTATGAGCAGCATCAGTCGTACGAGTCGCCTGAGCCACTACGAGGGGGTGGAGACGTGCTCGCTGTCGCCCGCCCCGGCGCCGGTAACGTTGTCGCCGAACCGTGCTGCGGGCATCCGGTTTCGGCCCCTCGTTCGTGGGCATCCGGTGACAGCCGTTGTTATCGCCTCTCTTGCCGGGGCACAGTAGCGCCCCACGAGGTGATTGCCTCATACAACCGGCCCGGACGGACGGAACCCCACGCGTGACGGAGCATCCCACCTCCCACGAAGGCCGGCAGCCTCTCGCCGCCCGGTCGCAGGAACGCACCCGGCCCCGGCAGCAGGATGCCGCGTCGGCTGCTTCGCCTGCCGCCGCGATCCCCGGCCCGGCCACGGCGCCGGGCTCAGGAGCGAATCCGGCGGCTTCCGCGGCCGGCCCCGGCCCCGCAGGACTGGACCCACAGGCCGCGACCCGTCGCGAGGGCGACCGGCTGCGTTTCGTGGGGGCCGCCACCCGGCGGATCGCCCGCGGCATAGACCTGGACGAGATCGTGCTGGGCCTGTGCCGGGCCAGCGTGCCGACGTTCTCCGACGCCATACTGGTCTACCTCCGCGACCCGCTCCCGGTCGGCGACGAGCGGCCGGTCTCCCCGTTCGCCCTGCGGCTGCGCCGGTCGGACCGGCTGCGTTCGCACGAGGAGGAGACCGAGACCTCGTCGGAGATCGAACGGCTGCGGCTGCCCGCCATCGATCCGTACGGCGATCTGCCCCCGGCGGCCGAGCTGTGCGAGGTCCGCTCGGGCGGCGCGCTCGCCGAGGTGCTGCGCGGTGTACGGCCCGTCTTCGGGGACTCCGCAGCGGCCCGCGCCGCGCTGCCCGAACTGCTCGGCACCGGACGGGCCGTACCCACCGGACACCGTGCGATCCTCGCCCCGCTCCGCGGACGGCGACGGGTGATCGGCGCCGCCGTCTTCCTGCGCGGGACCGAGCGGCCGCCCTTCGAGGCCAATGACCTGCTGGTCGCCGCCCAGCTGGCGACGCACACCGCGCTCGGCATCGACAAGGCCGTGCTGTACGGCCGCGAGGCGTACATCGCCGACGAGCTGCAGCGCACCATGCTGCCCGACTCGCTGCCGCAGCCGACCGGCGTCCGGCTCGCCTCCCGTTATCTCCCGGCCGCGGAGACGGCCCGGGTCGGCGGGGACTGGTACGACGCGATCCCGCTGCCCGGGAGCCGGGTCGCCCTGGTCGTGGGCGACGTCATGGGCCACTCCAT